>JAEWEH010000113.1 GCA_023389535.1 Pseudomonadota bacterium | reverse complement strand
GCCAATGCGTTGTCGGACGTCTATGCCATGGGCGGCAACCCGATCCTGGCGCTGGCCATCGTGGGCATGCCCATCAATGTGCTGCCCAAATCGCAGATCGCAGCCATATTAGAGGGCGGCGCGGCGGTCTGCACGCAGGCGGGCATACCGGTGGCTGGCGGCCATTCCATCGATTCAGTAGAGCCCATATACGGCCTGGCAGCCATGGGTCTGGCGCACCCGGGCCATATCAAGCGCAACGCCGACGCGCGCGCGGGCGATGTGCTGGTCCTTGGCAAGGGCCTGGGCGTCGGCATATTATCCGCGGCGCTGAAGAAAAACGCACTAGACGCCAAGGGCTACCAGGCGATGCTGGACAGTACCACGCGCCTGAACCGTCCGGGTGCAATATTGGGCGGGATGCATGGCGTGCACGCCATGACGGACGTCACCGGTTTCGGCCTGTTGGGCCATACCCTCGAAGTGGCGCGGGCCTCGGGCTTGTCTGCAAAGCTGCGGCTGGCGGACCTGCCGTGGTTGGCGGACGTGTGTCAGTTGGCCGCCCAGGGCTTCATTACAGGCGCCTCGAGCCGGAATTGGGCATCTTATGGCGATGCGGTGCACCTGGGACCCCAGGTGGACGATACATTGCGCGCCTTGCTCTGCGACCCGCAAACTTCCGGTGGCTTGCTGGTTGCATGCGCACCCGATATTGCCGCCAGGGTCCTGGACATCTTTCATTCTGAAGGCTTCAGCCAGGCCGCAATCATTGGCGAACTGGCAGAAAGCGGGCCGCTGGTGCAAGTGGACTAGCGCGCCTGCAAGTGGAGTCGTATTGTGGGCGCGGCCGTGCGGCAGGGGTCGATCGCCGCGACGTTATAGCGTGCGAACCAAAGGCCGATGCCATTCACGGCCGCTTGAGGGCGGCGTGGTAGCGGGCGACGTAGCTGGAAAAGTCTTCCGTATCGCTGTCTTCGATCCGCTTTTGTTCCACAAACGACGCTTCGGTGGCTTGCTCGTAGCGATCGAGCTCCGCCGCGGCTAGCGGTTGCGCACGCAGCAGATCGCGTTGCGCCAGGCTTTGTTTTAAAACGTAGTCATGCAGGCTTAGTTTCTCGTCCCGCAATGTATGCAGCAGGCGAGCCGAAGGCGTCTGGCCGGAATCGGTGGTCTTTTTCGCCTGACAGGCCAGCGCGGCGGCGTAATGGCCGCCGCCGTGCGCCTGATCGAGCAAGCCGGCATAGGGAGCGATACGCTCGATTAATTCCTGGCTCCAGTCGGCCAGGGATTTGGGCTTGTTTTTATCCACCAGCACGAGCCCGGGCTTGCGGCCTTCTTTGACCACCAGGCTGAAATTATCGTGGCTATCGGTGCAGTAGCCGTTATTGGGAAATAGATTGCTGGGGTCCAGAGCGCAGAAAAGCAGGAAAGCATCCAGGAATCGCGCCGTTTCCGGGGCGATGCCTATCGGGGAATCGTGGTCGATATCCAGGCAGCGCACTTCGATATATTGCACGCCACGCTCGGCCAGTGCTGTGGCAGGCCGTTCGCAACGGCCGGTCGTGCGTTTGGGCCGGATATTTGAGTAGTATTCGTTTTCGATCTGCAGGATATTGCCGCTAAGCTGTATCCACTCGCCATTGCGATGCGTGCCAATGGCTTCATAGGCGGGCCAGGGCGTGGTGACCGCCGCATACATGCGTGCCAGGAACGTTTCCAGGTCGTTGTAGCATAGCTGCAGATCGGATTGAGCCTTGTTCTGATAGCCCAGATCGCTCATGCGCAGGCTGGTGGCATGGGGCAGGTAGTACGTGTCGTCATCGAGCACCTGCAGTGGGCCGGGCCGGCCGCCCATGAAGCTCTTGGACACCGCCGGCGATGCGCCGAACAGATACATCAGCAGCCAGGAATACCGCGTGAAGTTACGGATCAGGGCAAGATAACCCTTGTTCTGCCGTTCTTGCCGCGATGTGCCGCCATTTTCCACCAGGTCCCAGAACGCTTCCGGCAGCGAAAAGTTGTAATGCACGCCCGCTATGCATTGCATCGCCTTGCCATAGCGTTCCGCCAGGCCGCGACGGTACACGTGCTTGAGCATGCCGGTGTTGGACGTCCCATACCAGGCGATGGGGATATCCGCCTCGGGCGGCAGCAAGGCCGGCATGGAATGGTTCCAGATCAGTTCGTCGCCGAGCTTCTGTGCCGTATAGCGATGGATTTGTTCCAGTTCTTGCAGCAGGCTTTCGGTAGAATGATGGGTTCCCGTTATCAGCTCGAGCAAGGCTTCCGAATAGTCGGTGGTAATGTGCGGATGGGTCAGCGCCGAACCCAGGGCTTTCGGGTGCGGCGTCATGGCAAGCGCCCCATGTTGGTCGACACGCAGCCCTTCTTTTTCAATGCCGCGCAGTATGCCTTTGAGTATTGGCACATGTTGGCCAAGCACTGCGGGGCCCTGGTTGCTTATTGTCATGCGGGAATCTTTAAAGAAAAGTTTGTGTCGCTGGCGATTTTACCCGAGGTATGGTTGTGATACGTATTGGCTTGATTCTATGTGTGGCCGGGATGCTGGCAGCTTGTTCGCCGGATTACAACTGGCGCCAGGTCGCGGTGGGTGGCGGCGCCGTCCAGGCCATCTTCCCCGACAAGCCCCAGACGCACGAGCGCAGCTTGAATTTTTCGGGCCACGACATTTCCTTCGGGCTGACCAGCGCGAACGTCGACGGAGCCTCTTTTACCGTGGCCTATGCGCCCCTGCCCGAAGGCCTGCGCGGCGACGCGGGCGCAGGCAAAGAGTTGGTCGGCGCCGTAATGCGCTCGCTTTACCACAGCTTGGGCGCCGGGGAACCCGCGCAGTTGCCTGAACTGGGTAAACCATTTGTCATTGACGCCCAGCCACCTCAGAAGCCGTTACGCCTGCGGGCTACGGTATGGCTCACGGATCAGGCCTTGGTCGAAGGGCTGGTAATGGCGGAGCAGGGAAAGTTTCCTGCCGAGCAGGCCGATGAATTTTTCCGCGGGATTGACTTGGCGAAGTAAGGCCGGTCAGCAGCCCGGACTGCAGGGCCACCGTGATCGCCGCTTGACGTCCGTGTACACCAAGCTTGCGGCAGGCGTTGTGGATATGGAAGTTGATGGTGCGTTCAGACAGGCCCAAAATAACACGCATTTCCCAACTGGTCTTGCCGACCGCTGCCCATTGCAGGCAACACAGCTCCCTGTCTGTGAGTGTGAGCGGTTTCATGGACATGGTCCTCCTCTGAATTGTTCCTTTGTCATTTATTTACATTTATTGATCGAATGTATCAATTTTTGTCGTGTAGGTAAAATGACCTCGGATAAAACGGTGTCGCCACATCCAAATAGGGCAAATTTCAAGGGTGGTAAAATACCGTTTTCGAATCAGCGCCGATTTGCTTGATCTGCTTGCGGGCGCCTCATAAATCCAGCTAAAGAGGTCCATATGGCCGAACTTTCCGTACCCGACGTTTCCGCAGCACCGGCTGCTCCCGCCTTAGCATCCCTTCCTGACATCGCCCTCGCGCCCGGTTCGGTCGGCGTGGTTGCTCCTCAGTTCATCTCGTTTACAGAACCCCTGGCGCTCGCCAGCGGGCAAGTGTTGCCCAGTTACGAATTGGCTGTGGAAACCTATGGTGTGCTCAATGCCCAGCGCAATAATGCGGTGCTGATCTGTCATGCCT
>JAEWEH010000087.1 GCA_023389535.1 Pseudomonadota bacterium | reverse complement strand
GTCCTGTACATCCGAACGCAAGAACTCACCGCCATCGCGTATGAATTCCTGGAAAAGAATCTGAGCCAAGCGTTGAGGGTTCAAGGTGAATCCGCAATTCTGCAATGCGGCGGCAAATTGATACCGTTCAGCGAGCGCAGGCTCCATGTCGCGAAGCTCGCCGTTCTTAAGCAAGCTCCACCGAACGCCGTGCCGTTCACGCACGCGCCATACCAGTTGATCTTTCTCGTAAGCGCGCTGATTTTCGTAAACGCATAGCACCGGCGAGTCCTTGATCAGTGATTCTGCAGCGGTGTCCCGCGTTAAAGCCTTATAGCCTGATACGGTGGTCCCTAATAATGTCTCCAAGGCAGTCGCTATCCGCTCAACGGACTCGGCTTCGCTGGCCCGCCAAAAGCGCCATAGCCAGGGCGCCATATTGAAAAGATGCTGCCGCCGTATCGACAATGGGCCCATAGGGTCGAACAACATACCCGGCACTTTTTTCAGTATTCCTGGCAGGGACAGGGGCGCTACGCCGTAGGCGGCCAATATGCCGGCATTGCCACGCGAGCAGCCTTCGGCGGGTTCGTCCCTGTCTATAAGCGTGACGGAATGGCCCCTTTTCTGTAACTGCCGCGCAGCGACAACGCCTATTATGCCGGCGCCGATGATCGTTGTTGTGGAAGGCGGCGATACGGTGGCTGTGTTCATAGCGGGCGGCCCTCCTGAACGGACAACACCCGTAATCGTGGCACCAGGAGCTGCTCCACTGAGCTCAAGCGACTGATCGGGAAATTTTTCTTTCTTATAGCCATTATTTGACTCTCTCCTGAGAGGCTTTTAAGCAAGTAATCAAGTCTGAGTCGAAGTATGGAGTGGGGTAGACTAAAAAACAAATAAGACAACCGCACAACTCTATAAAAGGGCTTTATAGTTGGCACCAGTCGGCCGTTTGCAGCAAAATACGGACTGGAAAAAATGCCATCTCCTAGGGTAATTCCTTACGCACGGCGAAGATCACGAACGGGGAAATTGTGAACATTCGGCAACTCCAAGCGTTACGGGCGGTCATGGAAAGCCAAACGACGACGCAAGCGGCGGAAATACTTGGTGTAACGCAGCCGGCGGTCAGCACGCTGATCGCCGGCTTGGAAAAGAGCCTGCACATTAAACTCTTCGAGCGCTCTCGGGGACGTCTATGGCCCACACCGGAGGCATATCGGCTTGCCGATGAAGCGGACACGGTGATTGCCAGCTTCGGTCGGATGGAGCAAAGGGCGCGCAAACTAAGCGAGCTTAAAAGCGGGGAATTACGGTTGGCGTCCTTGCCTGGGCCCGGCCTGCAATTCATTCCCCGCTTATTGGCTCAGTTCCTAGCTGATAAGCCGGAAGTCACCGTACATTTACAGGTACGGTCGTCATCCGAAATCAAGGAATGGGTCGCTGCCCAGTACCTGGACCTGGGCCTGGCAGACTTGCCGATTGATAATCCCGCCATTCACTATGAAGTCGTGACGATGCGCTGTGTTTGCGTCGTTCCGGCTGGCCATTTCCTTGCCGACAAGAAACTCCTTACCCCGAAGGATCTGGATAATGTGCCGTTTATCGTTTTAGAGCCGGGGCATATGACCCACATCCGCCTTGCCGCCGCATTTCTCGATTGGGATGCAAGGCTTAACGTGCGCGTGAGCGTGCAGCTTTTCGCCCCGGCATGCGAACTTGTGGCAAATGGCGCCGGTGTTGCCCTTGTGGATCCGATTACTGCAGAAGCCCACAAGTCGGACAGGCTGATATCCATTCCTTTTGAGCCGGTCATACCGTTCTCCATTGCCCTGATGACCCCTGTTGGCAGGCCCTTATCACTCCTAACACAAAGCTTTCTGGAGTCTCTTAAAAAGGGTTTTTCCCCTTACAAAATTTGATCCATCATCCCAGCATTTGAGCGTTGACGGGAAGCCGCGACACCAAACACCGCGGCTTTCCGTTTATGCGTTAATCGCCCGGGCAAAGGGCGGCTGTCAATTCCCGCCTATCGAGATATTGCGTTCCTTGATCACCTTGGCCCATTGCTTGGATTCTTCCTTGATGGATTTCTGGAATTCTTCCGGAGTGTTGCCCACGGGTTGCATACCGACCGATGCCAGCTTGTCCTTCACGTCTTTCATGGCCAATACCTTGGCCGTGTCCTGCTGGATCTTCTTCACGACGTCGGCCGGCGTACCCTTGGGCACGATAAAGCCGAACCAGCCATAGTTTTCGAAGCCCGGCACGCCGGCCTCGGACACCGTGGGAACATTGGGCAGCATGGGCGCCCTTTCTTTACTGGTGACAGCCAGCGCGTTGATCCGGTCGGCTTCCACCAGTGGCGTGGCAGCGCCGATATTGCCCACAACCAAGTCGATCTGGCCGGCCATCAGGTCGGTGAACGCCGCAGCTTCGCCGCGGTACGGAACGTGGGTGAATTGCACGTGCGCGGCGTTGGAGAAGTTTTCACCCGCCATATGGACTTGGGTGCCCTGGCCAGCCGAACCCATGTTCAGCGATTTGGGGTTTTTCTTTGCCAGATCCAGCAGTTCCTTCAGGTTCTTGGCGGGGACTTTCTTGGCGGTGGAGACTACCATCGGGCCCTGCGCCACATTGGTCACCGGCAGGAAGTCCTTGTCGACATCAAACGGCAGGGATTTATAGAGATGCGGGTTGACCGTGAGGATGCTGCCCGAGGCCATCAGGATGGTGTAGCCGTCTGGCTTGGACTGAGCGACGATGCCGCTGCCGATATTGCCGCCGGCGCCCAGCTTGTTGTCGATGACGACGCTCTGATGCCACATTTCGCCCAGCTTTTGGCCCACCAGGCGCGCCACCACGTCGGTGGTGCCGCCGGCCGAGAACGGCACGACGATGGTTACCGGCTTATCAGGCCAGTTCGCGGCGAAAGCCGCCGGGGCGCTTAAGCCCGCGGTGAAGACGGATGCTGCAAGCAACAGGGTAGTGCGCCGCAATGGGCGAAAACGAAAGTCCATGATGGCCTCCAGGTGTATGTATACATAGTGAGTACTGACTAGCGTTGCGTTGTTGCGGAAATGGATGAAAGGCGAGCGTCCTGAAGGAGGCTCGCCACTGTGTGGGATAGGCGGTGAGCAAGCTCGCGCCCGATCAAGTCACCGAGATGCCGGCGCTTTTGATGATGTCGCGCCAGCGTTTGACTTCGCCTTCCAGGTGCTGCTTGAACTCGGCTGGCCCGCGCGGTTGCGGGATGAAGCCCAGCTGGACCATGGACTGGCGCATTGCCGGTGTGTCCACCTGGCCGACGATGGCCTTGCCGATCTTTTGTACGACGGCGTCCGGCGTGCCGGCCGGGGCCAGTACGCCTGTCATGTTTTCGACGATAAGGTCCGGCATGCCCGCTTCTGCGACCGTAGGCACATCGGGCAAGTCCGGGCTGCGCTGCGTGGTCGTCACGGCCAGTGCACGCAAGGCGCCGCTTTTGACGTGGGCCAGTGATTCGGGGTGGTTGGAAAATATGACATCCAGGTGCCCGCCCATCAGGTCGGTCAAGGATGGCGCCCCGCCCTTATACGGGATGTGGGTCAGCTTGTTGCCGGTCAATTTCTGGTACAAGGCCAGCGTCAGGTGCGGCGGCGTGCCGTTGCCGCTGGAGCCCGCGTTCAGGCTGCGCGCTTTGGCGGCCTTGTCCAGGTCGGCCATGCTGCGGATGTCGCTCTTGGCATTGACGACGACCATCATGGACGACGCGGCCAAACCCGCCAGCGGCACCAGGTCTTTGGTCAGGTCATAGCCGGCCCGCCCTTCGAACAAGGTGGCGTTCGACGCGTGCGTCAGCGTAATGGCCAGCCATGTATAGCCATCGGGTGTGGAGCGGGCGACATGGGCGGCGCCGATATTGGCGCTGCCACCTGCCCGGTTTTCAACGACCACGTTCCAGCCTTGCGCGTCGCTCAGGGCTTTGGCCACCGCGCGGGCGGCGACGTCTGTCAGCCCGCCGGGTGCAAAGGGCACGACATAATTGACCGGCCGGCTGGGCCAGCCATCGGTCCCGGCAGCCAGCACTGAGGCCGGCAACAGCCCGCCCAACCCTGCTGCGCCGGCGGCTTGCAACAGCCGGCGGCGAACGGGATCGGCACAGGGGGGTAAAGAAATGCGCTTCATGGGTTTGTCTCCTCCGTGTTTCTTATTGAAATAATGAACTACGGTTGCCCCTGGGCGGGCATTGGCGTGGCGCCCAGGGGCCGGCGCGCATGGCGGCGCCGCGTCAGGCGCTTTCGAACAGGCGCGTCAGCACGAATTCGCGATGGCCCAGCGCTTCGGCGGCGGTCCAGCGGCCATTGGCGGTGGCCAGCATGCATTCCAGCAGCTTGTCGCCGGCCTGGTCCAGGTCGATGTCGCGTTGCAGCAGGGCCGATGTATCCACGTCGATGTGTTCTGACATGGTGCGCACCGTGCGGGGGTTGGCGCAAATCTTGATGACGGGCAGGATGGGGTTGCCGATCACGTTGCCTTGCCCGGTGGGGAAGAAATGCACCGCAAAACCGGAGGCGGCGCACAAGGTGACCATTTCCGCGGCGGCCGACGAAGAATCCATGAACCACAGGCCGCTGCCGGTGGGCGTTTCAGCTTTGTCCAGCACGCCGTCCACCATGCATTTCTTGCCTATTTTCTGGATGTTGCCCATCGCCTTTTCTTCGATGGTCGTCAGGCCTCCGGCGATGTTGCCCTTGGTGGGCTGCGATTCGGACAAATCGCTGGTCTTCCAGCGGTTGATCATGTCCTGGTAGCGGTCGAACATGAACATGAAGCGTTCGCGCACTTGGTCGTTGGCGCAGCGTTCGGCGACGATATGTTCCCCACCGGTGATTTCCGACGTTTCGCCAAACACCAGTGTGCTGCCCAGTTCATACAGCTTGTCGAAGGCATTGCCCACGGTGGGGTTGCCGCCACAGCCGGAAGTCGTGTCCGATTCGCCGCACTTGGTGGATACCCACAGTTCGCTGATCGGGCATTCCTGGCGGCTGATGGCCGTTGCGTAGTGCACGAATTCCTTGGCCTCGCGCGATGCGCGCATGATGGTGTCATGGTCGCCATGCAGTTCGATGCTGAAGCCGGACACGGGCTTGCCGGTCGCGGCAATACCGTCGACCACGCGCTTGGTCCAGCCTTCCTCGATGCCGATGACGATGACGGCGGCCACGTTGGGATTGCTGCCCGTGCCGATCAATGTGCGGAAATGCAGGTCAAGGTCTTCGCCGAACTGCAGGCGGCCGTACGGGTGGGGCAGCGCCATCGTGCCCTTGATGTTGTTGGCCACCGCTTCGGCGGCGGCGTTGGAAATGTCATCCACGGGCAGGATGATGACGTGGTTGCGTACGCCCACGCGGCCGTTGTCGCGGCGGTATCCCATGAAAGTGGTGTTGGCGGAAATGACTGCCATTTCGATGCTCCTGTAGTCTTGGAATGCGGGGTGGGATTACCAGCGCTTGGTCTTGATGTTTTGAACGTGGGCATGGTCGCCCGCTTTGATGGGCGCAACCACTTTGCCGATGTCGACGCCGTATTTGAATACGGTGTCGCCCACATTCATGTCCTGCAAGGCCACCTTATGGCCAATGGGGATATCCTGCTGGGCCTTGACGTGGATCATCTTGTCCTCGTCCATGATCCAGGCGGTCAGTTCGGTACCTGCCTTGATCCCTTCCACCACGGCGACGGCCACCGTGTCTTTAGCGTCGTGCAATACGGCATGAATCATTGTCGTCCTCTCTAGAAAAAACGCCGGCAGGGCAAGGGACCCCACGCAGCACCATGGAGCAAATCTTATGTCCATAAAACATACATGTCAAGCAGATCATCTATATGAATTGAGTGAATATGTGTAATATGTTGATAGAGGCCCTACAACGCTAGAAGGAAAGCCCATGAAAAGCATCCAGGGCGCATGGCCCATGGCCAATCGGCCCAGGCGAACCCGCGCCCTATACAATGGCGTCCGCAATGGGGGCCGCGGGCGGCGACCGCCCGCGCCCCATGGCAGCTCAATTTTCCTTATCATGCATCGTTATGACTACTAGCCTGTCGCAACTTAGCCCTTCCGGCACACCGCTATACCAGCAGGTCAAGCGCGCCGTGCTGGCCGCCCTGGCAGCCGGCGAATGGAAGCAGGGCGAAGCCATACCGCCCGAGAAGCTGCTGGCCGAACGTTTCGGCGTATCCATAGGCACGCTGCGCAAGGCGATCGACGAATTGGCTGCGGAAAATATCCTGGTCCGGCATCAGGGCCGCGGCACTTTCGTGGCCATCCATTCGCACAACCAGCACTTCTTCAAGTTTTTCCGGGTCGTACGTCAGGACGGCACCAAGACTTATCCCACCACAGAGCTGCAACGCTTCCGCCGCGTGCGCGCCAGCGAAGAGGTCCGGGAAAAGCTGGTGTTGGAGGCGGGGGCCTATGTCTATGAATTCGTGAATCTGCTTAGCCTGAACGGCGACAAGGTCATCGTCGACACCATCAGCGTGCCCGAAACGCTTTTCCGCGGCCTGACGCGCGAACAGCTGCGCACCCGGCCCAGCACTTTGTACAGCTTCTACCAGGAAGTGTTCGGCATCAATGTCATCGCCACGTCAGAGCGCGTGCGCGTTGCCCAGGCCGACGCGGATCACGCCGCCTGGCTGGGGGTCGCCCCCGGCGAATGCCTGCTCAATCTGCGCCGCGTCGCTTATTCCTATAACAAATTGCCCGTGGAATGGCGGGTGTCCCGCATCAATACTCAATCCTACGAATACATCGGCCAGGACAACACCGGCGATTAAACACAGGGCACAGGGCGGCCCGCATACCAGGAATGGCCGCCTACGGCCCGAACCGGCGCCGCCGCGTGGCCGATGAGCTACCGCACGCAACGTCTCTGTTAATTCATCTATATCATTCAGTTGACATAGACTGCAACACAGGTTTACCATCAAGCCCGACCCTAAGGGAGGCAAGATGAAGATCATTATTTCCGAGTTCATGGATGCTGCGGCGGTCAATCAGCTGCGCGGCCGCTACGATGTCCATTACGATGCCGGCCTGGTCGACAGGCCGGACGATCTGCGTCTTGCAATCGCCGATGCCGATGCCTTGATCGTGCGCAATCGCACGCAGGTCACTGCGGACCTGTTGGCCGCGGCGCCGGCGCTGAAGGCAGTCGGCCGCCTGGGGGTGGGCCTGGACAATATCGACGTGCAGGCCTGCGGCGAGCGTGGCATCCAGGTGTTGCCGGCCACGGGCGCCAATGCGCTGGCGGTGGCGGAATACGTCATCGGGGTATCCATGGTGTTGCTGCGTGGCGGCTACATGGCATCGTCCGAAGTCGCGGCGGGCAGTTGGCCCCGCGCCCGCCTTTCCGAGGGCCGTGAAACGGGCGGCAAGCTGTTGGGTTTGGTCGGTTTCGGCGGCATAGGGCGGCTGACGGCGGGCCTGGCTCGCGGCCTGGGCATGTCCGTGTGCGCTTACGACCCGGCATTGGCTGATACCTCGGAGGTATGGCGGGAAACCGGCGTGCGTCCCGCGCCGCTGGAAGAACTAGTGGCCATGGCCGACGTCGTCAGCCTGCATGTACCCTTGGTCGAAGCGACACGCGGGCTGTTCGACGCCACCATGATCGCGCGCATGAAGCAGGGCGCCATCCTGGTGAACACGGCGCGTGGCGGCATCGTCGACGAGGCGGCCCTGGCCTCCGCCCTGCGGGAAGGCCGGATCGGCGGCGCCGCGCTGGACGTCTTCCAGGACGAACCCTTGGCCTCCGGCAATCCTTTTCCCACGCTGCCCAATCTGATCCTGAGCCCGCACATCGCCGGCGTGACGGCTGAGTCGAATCAGCGGGTCAGCCAACTGATTGCCGACAGGGTGGATGCCTGCTTATCGGCGGCGGGTCGGCCGGATCAAAGTCAATCTGCTGCGGCCGCTACATGAATACGGGCACTGTAAGGAAGAATTTTATGGCTATGCAC
>JAEWEH010000072.1 GCA_023389535.1 Pseudomonadota bacterium | reverse complement strand
AGCAGGCAACCCGCGGAGCCCGCCCCCACGATGATGTAGTCGAACTCCAAAGAAGGCTGCTGTGCGGCTTGCTGCACCATATTGTGTCTCCTGCCCGGCGTGCGCTGGGTGTGCAGCCAGGCATGCTTTGATTTGTCGGCTTCTTTTCCCTTAGCGCATTCTATAACCAAGCCGTGCGCGCCGGCCTATACCGGCACCACCGTACCGGCCAGCGCCGCCACCAGCAGCAGGACGCCCACCGCCATATTGGCGCGGAACAGCATGAAGTTGCGGTCGGGCCTCGCCAGGCTGAATACCGTCATCTGCCACAGGAAATGCGCCGCGATGAGGGCGATCACCACAAAATAAGGCCAGTCCATGCCCATGGCGAACCCGCCGTAGACCCAGAGCAAGATGGTAGCAATATAGAAGCCGCTGATCCATATTTTGCCCTTGTCCGCAAAGCGCATGGCGGTCGAGTGCAGCCCCAGCTTCAGGTCGTCCCGCACATCCACATAGGCATAAATGGAATCGTATCCAACCTGCCATAGCACCGCGCCCAGCCACATGGCGAGCGCGGCCACGGGAACGCTGTTCTGGGTATCCGACCACGCCATCAGCATGCCCCAGTTAAAGCCTATTCCGAGCACGATCTGCGGCCAATAGGTAAAACGCTTGCATAGCGGATAGATAATGACGATAGGCAGCAACGCCACTGCCAGCCAGCGGCTGTACTCATTCAATGCAAACAGCAAAAGCCCGCAGACCAGTAATTGGGCCAGCACGAACCACAAGGCATTGCGCAGGCTCAATTGCCCGCTGGTCAGCGGACGAAACCGCGTGCGCTCTACCTGCTTATCGATATCGCGATCGAAAATATCATTGAAGCAGCAGCCTATGCCGCGCATCAGCAATGCGCCCAGGGAAAAGATGAACAGCCGCAGCAGGGTCGGCCAGCCATCGGCGGCCTGTACTAATGCTGCCAGGCAGGGCAACAGCGTCAGCCAGGTGCCCACCGGCCTGTCCAGCCGGCATAGCCGGGCGTATGGCCCCCAGGATCGGGGCAGCCAGCGCTCGACCCAATCATCGGGCCGCATATCGGCCAGGTCGGGCGTATCGGCGGCGCGCTCGCCTATCGCCGAGGCGGTCTTGCCGGCACGGTGCAGCGCCTGTCCTGGCGCTGCGGAATGATCGGTACTGTGGGCGGGATGTTGTTGATCGGATGAAGCGTTGGTCATGGTTTCCGGCTGGCGCTTGCGCTTAACTTTCCTTGATCAGGCCACCCAGAATGGCGATGCCTTGACGGATCTTTTCTTCGGCCACTGTCACGAAGCTGAGGCGCAAGGTATTGTTCTGCGGCGCCACGCCCGCATAAAACGGAGCGCCGGGGACAAAAGCCACATTGCGATCAATGGCCCGCGATAGCAACTGGGTGCCATCCAGGTGCTGGGGCAAGGTGACCCATATGAACATGCCGCCCTCGGGCCGCGTCCATTGCGCCGTGGCCGGAAAGTCATTGTCCATGGCATCCAGCATGTAGCCGCATTGCTCTTTGTACAGATCGCGCACCTTGGGCAGATGGCTATCCAGGAAACCGTCTTTCACCGCCTCGTAGACCGCCATCTGGGTGAGCGTGGAGGTATGCAGGTCAGTGGCCTGCTTGATCTGCACCAGTTTGGCGATAATGGGTTGCGGGGCGACGATATAGCCTAGCCGCAAGCCTGGGGCCAGGACCTTGGAAAACGTGCCCAAGCGAACCACCGTGGCGCCCGCCGCACGGCCCAGGCCCAGCAGCCCGGGTTGCGGCGTGCCAGCGTAGCGCAAGTCCCCGTATGGGTCGTCTTCGATGATGGGAAGCTGCAGGGCGGCACAGCGCTCCACGAGCGCCTTGCGGCGCTCCAGGCTCAAGGTCAGCCCCGTGGGATTCTGAAAGTTGGGCAAAGCGTAGATAAAACGCGCCCCCGCGGTACGCTCCGGTGTCAGCTCGTCGGGTATCAGGCCGCCTTCGTCGGTGGGCACCGCCACATAATTCGGTTCGAAAAGCGAAAAGGACTGCAGCGCCCCCAAGTAGCTGGGCGCTTCGACCAGCACCTTGCTGCCCGGATCGATGAACAGCTTGCCGAGCATATCCAGTGCCTGCTGGGAACCGGAAACGATCAGCACCTCGTCGGGCGACACATTGGCGCCCACACGCTTCAAGTCTTCCGCTACCCAGGCGCGCAATGGGGCGTAGCCTTCCGTGGGGCCGTACTGCAGGGCCGATGTGCCATTGGCTTGCAGCACACGATCGAACGCCTGGTTGATGAAATCGACCGGAAAGCCCTTGGGCGACGGCAGCCCGCCCGCGAACGAGATGATTTCAGGCCTTTCAGTAACTTTCAGGATCTCCCGAATGGTGGAGCTGGTAAGTTGCTGTGCGCGTTGCGAAAAAGTGTAGGGGAGCGTGAACGAATCCATGGTTCTGAAAGTTTCCAGTAAAAGAGCGCCAACCCACAAGGTTACCGCAACTGCCGCCAATATTCAGGAAATTCGCGTGATGGCCGGCGGACGGCTGCCGTTTTCGCGACACTTTCGGAATTCAGGGCTTGTCTTTGCGGCGCGCATCGCGCCTGACAGTGCGTATAAGCCACCAGAACAGGGAAATCGAACACGCCAGGCCCACCGCGAAAATGCCCAGTACGATCCATTCGCCGGTCGTCATGCTTGCTCCGCCGCGATAAGCGCCTTCATTTTCTGCCGAAACCGCTGCGGGCCGGCGTCCAGAGGCAAATGCATATTCGAGGGCTTCTTCGCCATGCCCGCCTGCACCGCCTCGAGTATGACGCGATCTTCCTGGAAGGCCTGCCTGACATCGTGGGCGAACTGCCGGGAAATCTCTTCGTCGTCGGGGCTGAAGTTGCGTAGCTGGAACCAGAAGTAGCGCGTGGTTTCTTCGTCGACCGGTGTAAGGAAATTGTAGGAGTCCATCAAAAACACGTCTGGGTGGAAGGGTTCGCTTTCCGTGGCCGTACCTGCCGGCGTGAAGATCGCTTTGATTACGGCGTGCCCGGGCACCCGCATTTCGTAGTGTTGCTTACGATCGCAACGCCCCTGGAATTTGACGAACTTGGCATAGAACGGCGCCACCTCGACGTCCTTCATCCAGCGCGACACCAGCACGCCATGGTCGTTGACCTGCGTTTTCAGCGGTTGGCCGATGAGCGCGGCATTACCGAACGAGGTCTGGTGTACCCACGACACATGGGATGGATCCAGCAAGTTGTCGGTCAAGTACAAGTAATTGCAATGGACCGTCATCGCGTCGCCACGGTTCACGCCCCAGGCGGGATCGCCCCAATGCGCGACATCGATGATGGTAGCCGGATCCGCCTGCGCCCGGTCGCCCATCCATACCCATACCAGCCCATAACGCTCGACGGCGGGGTAGCTGCGCACCACTGCGCGTTGCGGCGCATGCGCCAGGCCCGGCGCGCGCACGCATAGTCCGGAGCAATCGAAGGTCAACCCGTGATAACCACACTCGACAGTATCATCCAGCAGGCGGCCCATGGAAAGCGGCAGCTTGCGATGCGGACAGGCATCTTCCAGTGCGATGACGCTGCCGTCCTGCTTGCGGTACAGCACGATGTCTTCGCCCAGCATCCGGACAGCGTGCAAATGACGCCCGACTTCGTGGTCCGTGGCCGCGACATACCAGGCATTCTTCAAAAACATGGGTACTCCTTCAATTCCTTTCGAATCCGAATAATCAAATCATAATTCACATCGTGCGCCTGCCGGGGGACGCCGGCTATGTGTTTGGCGTATCCATAACGCCGCAGAAAATCTTCCTTAACGCCACCGCTTGGCGCCGGCACCACGGGCCAGCCGGCGCGGGACCAGCGACCATAGAAACACCTGGCGCCGACCCCGGTGCAACTTTATAATTATCGGCCAGTTTCTTTTGGCCTTTCCGTTCATCCCTTTTCCATCCGACATGGCCATCCCGCGCAAGCCCGCACCCCCTCGTTTCGTCGCGGTGCATCATGCTGCTTAGCGATACGCTTTTGACCAGCCTTGCCGAACAGGGCTGGGCAGTCAGCGACGATTTGATAGAACACCAATTGCATAGCCGTCTGTTCGAGCAATGCCGGCAAGCTTGGGAACACCAGGGCTTCATGCAGGCCGGCATCGGGCGCGGCAATGACCGCAGGGTACACACTGAAATCCGCGGCGATGCCATTTACTGGCTGGAACCCGAGCGAGCCCAGTTCGCTGTCCTGGATTTTTTAATGTGGACGGAAACTCTGCGGCAGGAGTTGAACCGGGAGCTTTTCGCGGGACTGCACAGCAGCGAATTCCATTTCGCCCGCTATCCGGCGGGTCAGGGGTATAAAAAGCACATGGACCAGCATCGCGGGCAATACAGCCGCAAGATCAGCCTGGTGCTATACCTGAATCCCGCCTGGACGGCGGCCGATCACGGCGAGCTGTGTTTATATGCGCCGGATGACGCAAAGCGCGAAATACAGCGTGTGCTGCCGCAGCCGGGACGGCTCGTACTGTTCCGCAGCGATCTGGTACCCCACGAAGTGCAGCCGTGTGCCCAGACCCGCTGGAGCCTGACGGGGTGGTTCCGCACGGACGCGGCATCCGGCCACGCACAAGCGGCCTGAAGCGCCCCGCACCGCCGTTCACGCAGACCGGAACGGTGCTGTCATGAATCGTGCTTGTGTTCCGGCTTGCCCTTGCGTTTGGTCGATGCCATGTCATCGAGTTCTTTTTCAGACATCGATTTGTACATCGACTTCGAAGCGCCTTTAAGTTCGGACACTTTCGTGTCGCCGCGCTTGGCGGCCAGCGCCGCGCCGGCTGCCTTTTGCTGAGCTTGGGATTTGGCTGGCATGATGCCTCCTTTCGTCTTTCCGACGGGATAGTCAACACCTATTATTCGTCCAGCCATTCTCCCTTTCAAGGGCGACATCCTGCAAAATGTAACACCTCGCGCGCTAGCAGCTTGCGATGCGCTGCTGTATGTGCGCCAGCGCCTCATCCACCTGATCGATCAGGATCAGGCACAGATCGCCCTCGGTCAAGCCGTCCAGCGCCGTGTCAATGGCCGAGTACTCGCCATGGATTTCGGCCACCCGCTTGGCGCGTTTCGCATTGCTCAGGCCCTGGCGCAATAAGGTCAGCACCTCGCCGTCGGCACGGCCGCGCTGGCACATGTCCTGATACAGAATCACCTCGTCAAAAGCGTCGCCCAGAATTTCGGTCTGCCGCTGTATGTCGATATCGCGACGGTCACCCGCCCCGCTGATCACGACACTGCGCCGGGCCGCAGGCATGCCATCCACGGCGCGCACCAGCGCTTCGATGGCATCCGGGTTGTGGCCGTAGTCCGCGATCAGCGTCGCGCCGCGGTATGAAAAGACATTGAACCGCCCGGGGGCCGTATCGGCATCGTTGACGAATGAAGCCACGCCGGCCTTGATGCCGGACCAGTCCAGGCCCAGCGCCCAAGCGGCGGCCAGCGCCGCCATGGTGTTCTCGACTTGGAATCCTATGGCGCCACCGCGAACCAGGGGGATGTCGGCAAGCGCATAGCGCTGCTCCATGTCGCCTTCAGCCAGGACGATGGCGTCGTCATCCACATATACCGCGCGGCGGCCTTGCGCCCGATGCGTCATCAAGGTGGGATGGTTCTTATCGCAGGCGAAGAATATGGTGGATCCGGCGCAGCTGTCGGCCATGGCCGCAACTATGGGATCCGCGGCATTCAGCACGGCAGTGCCTTGCGGTCCCACATTTTCCACGATCACCCGCTTGACCGCGGCCAGCTCTTCCACCGTGCTGATGAACCCCAGCCCCAGGTGATCGCCGCTGCCAATATTGGTGACCACAGCAACATCACAGCGATCGAAACCCAGGCCTTCGCGCAAGATGCCGCCGCGTGCGGTTTCCAATACTGCGCCGTCGACGTCGGGGTGCAGCAGCACGTTTCTGGCGCTGCGCGGACCGCTGCAATCACCCGTGTCGATACGCTGTTCCCGAATATAGACGCCGTCTGAATTCGTCATGCCCACGCGCATGCCCGAATACGCCATCAAATGCGCAATCAGTCTGACCGTGGTGGTCTTCCCATTGGTGCCGGCTACGGCCACTACCGGTATGCGGCCGTTTTCCCCTTCGGGGAACATGCATTCCACGATGGCATCCCCTACAGGCCGGCCTTTGCCGAAGGACGGACTAAGGTGCATGCGCAGGCCCGGCGCGGCGTTCAC
>JAEWEH010000458.1 GCA_023389535.1 Pseudomonadota bacterium | reverse complement strand
CCAGGCGGCGGATTCAACTCCAGCTCATCCTTGCCATAGAACTTCACGCCAATCTGAATACGCCCGCGCCCCTGCGCACGCCGATGGCGATTTGTGTCCCGCAGCGAATACACGCAACCACAATATTCCTGCTGATAGAACTCCTCCCGCTTGCTGATTTCTATCATGCGTGCCGAACCACCCCCCTTGCGCCAGTTATAAGTCCAGTAGATCAGCTCGGGATAGCGCGCCGCCGCGCGTTCACCACAGCCATTGATCTGATTCATGTCCTTCCAGCGAGAGATACCCAGAGAACTCGTAATCGTGTCATAGCCGTGCTCGTGCGCATACAACGCCGTGCGCTCGAAACGCATATCGAAGCATACGGTGCAGCGCTCGCCGCGTTCCGGCTCGTTTTCCAGCCCTTTTACGCGCTCGAACCAATTGTCGCGGTCGTAGTCCGCGTCGATGAACTCGATTCCATGCTGCTCGGCGAAGCGAATGTTTTCATTCTTGCGAATTTCGTATTCGCGATCCGGATGGATGTTGGGATTGTAGAAATAGATGGCGTAGTCTATTCCAGAGGCGGTCATGGCCTCCATTACTTCGCCGGAACAGGGTGCGCAACAAGAATGCAGCAATACCTTCTTGCGATTGTCGGGAAGCTGCAGTTTGGGGCGTTCAAATTCAGTCATGGCATGCCGGGGCGTCCGCCAGGCGGCGCCCAATAAATCTGTAGGGGGAACTAGTCCAGCTATTTTAGCCCCTCTGGCCGGATTGCAAAGCCTGCGACCCAAGTTAGCGGAAGCGCACTCGGCTCAGCCGCCGATCACGGTATCCCACAGCTGCTTCACCACCGCGCGCTCTTCGCTCAGCTCGTCGCTGGGCACGCGCGCTTTCTCTGCGCCCTGCAATCGAAGCGCATGCTGCCGTTTGCGAAACTCGCGATAGGCGTTGGCCGCCCCCAGCGCCAGATCCGTAGGAATCAAGCCCGCTTCGGCGGCCAGGCGCAATAGGGCTATATTGCCCAGGTTACCCAACAGCACCGGATGACGGCGCGCATGGCACAGCACCAAATACTGCGTTACGAACTCCACGTCCACCATCCCCCCGCGGTCGTGTTTCAAATCAAAGTCCGGGCTGCGGTTGGGATGGCCGGCGCTGATGCGTTCGCGCATGCCGCGCACCTCGGCCTTGAACGCTTCCGGATCCCGCGCTTGCAGCAGGATCTCCTGGCGTATGGCCTCGAATCGTTGACCGATGGCCGGGTCTCCGGTGACAAAGCGTGCGCGCGTAATCGCTTGATGTTCCCAGGCCCATGCGTGCTGTGTCTGATACTGTGCGAAGGCGTCCACCGACACGGCCAGCAGGCCGGCATCGCCATCCGGCCGCAGGCGTAAATCGATTTCATACAGGCGGCCGGATGAAGTCATGGTCGACAGCCACGATGCCATGCGTCGGCCCAGCTTGGCATAGATCTCGCTGGCATCATCGTTGGGATCGTCATACAGGAAGACCAGGTCCAGGTCCGATGCGTAGCCGATTTCCTTTCCGCCCAGCTTGCCGTAGGCGATGATGGCAAAATGGGGCGGAGCCAGAATCGCCCGGTCCGGGCCGTTCTGGCGGTCGCGTGGCTGCACCAGGGGCCAGACCCGATATATGGTCTCTTCCAGCAGCATATCAGCCAGCGCCGATAACCGATCTGCCAAGTGTTCGACAGTCAGGACACCTTCCAGGTCCTGGGCCAGCAATTGAAAGGTGATCTGGTGCTGCGTATCACGCATCAGATTCATTTGCTGTTCGACATCAGGCTGACCATCGGGCAAGGTGCAGGCATCCAGCTCTTGGCGCAGCTGCGCGGCGATTTGCCCGAAGTCGGGAGCTTCCATCAGCGAATGCCATTCGATCAGGCTGTCCAGCAAGATGGGATAGCGGCCCAGGTATTGGGATGCCCAGGGGCTCGAGCCGACGATGCGCGCTACGCGCGCCAGGGTCTCGGGATACTCGGCCAGCAGCGCCAGGTAGGCGCTGCGTTGCGCAATATTTTCTACGAGTTCAAGCAGACGGATTGCGGTCGTGTCCGGCTCGGCGGTCTTGCCGGCAGCCTCGATGATGGCCGGCAGCAAGGCATCCAGGCGCTTGCGGCTGGAGCTCGAAAGGCTGCGTATGCGATGGCCTTCCAGCAGGGAATTCACTCGGTTGCATACGGTATCCCCATTGCGGATGATGTGCTGCTGAATATGCGCATCCAGATCAGTGCAAGGCGTTTCGGTATGGCGTTTGATCGCAGTCGTTGTGTCGTCGCCGCCCATGCCGGCAATGCGAAAGGCATCGCGAAAGGTCTGTGCAACGAACGCGCGGTGTGCGGCAAGCTGTGCGTCGAAATCCCGCTGTGACAACCCCATGGCCTCCGCCAATCTTGCGCCAGTGTCCGCGTCACGCGGTAACAAATGGGTTTGTTCGTCTTCACGATATTGCAGCATGTGTTCCACGCGACGCAGGAAGCAATAGGCCTCCGCCAGTTGATGTGCCATATCCGACGCAATCACACCCGCGGCATCCTGCTTGCGCAAGGCGGACAGCAGGTTGCGCTGCTGCAGCGAGGGCATGCGGCCCCCGCGTATCAGTTGGTTCAATTGGACGACGAACTCGATCTCGCGTATGCCGCCGTCGCCCAGCTTGATGTTATGGACCGCGTCCACGCCATTGCGGGCCAAGGCCCGGCGCTGCCAGTCCAGCCGTATGCGTTCGCGCAGGCCGCGCAGTGCCGCCAAGGCATCGAAATCAAAATATTTGCGGTAGACGAAGGGGGTACGCAAGGCTTCCAGCTGCTTCAACTGCGCAGAAGCGTCGCTGCCGGGAAATGCCTGGCAGGGAATGACGCGGGCTTTCAGCCAGGCGTAGCGTTCCCATTCGCGTCCCTGGGTCACCAGATAGTTTTCCAGGGCGTCCAGGCTCCAGGCCAGGGGCCCGGCGTCGCCATCGGGACGCAGCCGCAGATCACTGCGAAACACTTGTCCGTCCGCGTCGATCTCGGACAGCACGGGCATCATGCGTTGCGTGACACGCCCGTAAAATTCATGGTGACTGATCTTGCGGCGCCCCCCGGTTTCACCTTCCTCGCCATACAGCAGGATCAGGTCGATATCCGAAGAAACATTCAGTTCCTTTCCACCCAGTTTACCCATGCCGATCATGATCATTTCTTGCGGCAAACCAGTGGAAGGGTCCAGCGGTACGCCATGAATTTCGGCCAGGCTGGACGCCACACTGCGGTAGGCCTCGGCGACAGCCATATCGGCCAGTGCCGACATCGCGGTCACCACTTCTTGCAGCGGCGCCACGCCATTGATGTCGCGTACCATCACGGTAAAAAAGACCCGTTCGCGCAATTTGCGCAGGATGCGCCGCGCATCCGGCACCGACAGGGGCAGGGCGTCGGTCGCTTGCAACGTACGGAACCAGGACTCTATGGTTGCACGCGTGACGGGCTGGGCAGCGGCGTTTGCCAGCCAATCGGTGAATTCCGGATGGCTTCCGGCCTTGCGGCGCAATGTACCGGACCAATGCAAAGCGCGCTCTAATATAATGTTTGCGGACATAGGGTGGGCGAATTTGAGGCGGAAGGGGCCTGCGATGCGCTGACGCGTGACACAAGATACTGCAAGTATCACAGCCCAGCCCGGCCCGGCGCAACTTTTAATGTGAATAGGTCATTATCCATCAGTGTTTCGACTCTCTTCCGCATGCCTGAGACTGCTTGGCCGCGGCGCACTCATCCTGTATTTTGCGCTGGCCCTGTCCATACTGGCGGTACGGTATTGGGCGCTGCCCCATATCGATGACTGGCGGCCCCGCATAGCCAGCCAGATATCGACGCTGCTGGACATCAATGTCAGTCTCGGCCCCATGCAGGCAGAATGGAAGGGGCTCAATCCCAGCTTTGCCCTGACGGATGTCCGTCTGACCGATCACAAAGGGCGCCTGCTGCTGGCTTTGCCGCAAGTGGATGCCGTGCTCAGCTGGCGCAGCCTGTTTGCCTTGTCGCCGCTGTTTCTCAGCCTGGATGCGAAGGGCGCGGATCTGAGTTTGCGGCGGGACCGCGGAGGCGGCTATTGGCTGATGGGGCAGCCTGTCGACGTGCAAGCGGGCCGTGAAGCCGAGACGGACTCATCCGATACGTTCATCCGCTGGCTGGCGGCTCAGCGCAACATTGTCTTCCGGGATGCCGTCCTGCGCTGGAATGATGAAATGCGCGGTGCTCCGCCGCTCGTCCTGGAAGGCGTAACCTTGCGCCTGGCCAGCCAGGGCTCGGAGCACCGCCTGGCACTGGCCGCTGCGCCGCCCCCCCGGCTGGGGGATGCGCTGGATGTTCGCGGAACATTTCGCCTGACTGCCGACGCCCAGGGCCATTACAGCCTGGATGCCGTTGACGGGCAGTTATACACCCATGTCGAGAATTTGCGGCCCCTGGGCTGGGCGCCCTGGTTCGATCTGCCGCAAGACCTGAAGTCCGGCCGTATTTCCATGCAGACATGGCTGCGTGTCGAGCATGGCCGCGTTTCGCATCTGACTTCAGACCTGCGTGTCGATCGGGGCCGTTGGGCCGTTGGCCTGGATACGCAAATTCGGGCAAGGTCTTTGCGCCTTTACCTGGATGGTTCCTGGGAAGGCTACCGGCAACTTTTTCCCGCACCCGCGGGGCAGGGCGAAGTCAAATTATCCGTGGCTCAAACGGATGCCGGACTGGACTACCGTCTTTTGGCTGATGGCCTGGGCGTCGATGCTCCCGAACTTTTCGACTATCCGCTGGCTTTCGACTTGATCTGGGCCCAGGGTGCTGTGACCAAGACAAGCGGCGCAGCACTGCAGCTGCATGCGGATCGCTTGCAATTGGTCAACAAGGATATGGACGCCACTTTGCAAGGGACGTGGCGGGAAGGCGGTTCGGGTCCTGGAGGGCTGATAGATCTCAGCGGGCGCTTCAAACGCGCAATGATTACTGCCATTGATGAGTACTTGCCCACCACGGTCAACCTGGATGCCCGGGAATGGATGGCCAAAGGCTTGCTCGATGGCGAGATCACCGATGCCGATCTTGTGCTGCAAGGCGACTTGGAGCACTTTCCCTTCGCCGAGCAGCCGTCCGAGGGCGATTTCAAAGTCGTGGGCAGGTATTCGGGGGGTGTGATCGACTATTTGCCGCCTGAGGAGAAAGAGCTGGGCTGGCCCCGCCTTACCGATATGCGCGGCACGGTATCGCTGCATCGGGCCGACCTGCGCTTGCATGCCGAGCAAGCCTCGATGTGGCCGGCTTCAGGCCTGCCCATTGAACTCAAGGACGTGCATGCCCGTATTCCCAATATCGAACAAGATTCCGTATTGACCATACAAGGGCAGACTACCGCCAAGGCGCAGGCCTATTTGGCCCTCATGACGCACTCTCCCCTGGGGCAGATGCTCGATGGCGCTTTTGACGAGGCGCGCGCCGACGGCACATGGGAAGTGCCGCTGGAATTGTCCATTCCCTTGCTGCATAGCCGCGACAGCACAGTGCGGGGCAGCATTCGTCTGTCAGGCAGCGCATTGCGCTTGATGCCCGAAATGCCGGTATTTACC
>JAEWEH010000469.1 GCA_023389535.1 Pseudomonadota bacterium | reverse complement strand
CCCATGAAGGGTTCGGCGCCCCGGATGGGCGCGGCCAGCACGCCGGCCAGCGCCGCGGTCGTAGCGCCCAGTGCAAAGGTCAGGCTGAAGATGCGAAACACATTGATGCCGAGCAGCGATACCATCTCTGTTGATTCACTGCCGGCGCGTACCGCGCTGCCAAGCCGCGTTCCTTCAAGAATCCACCATAGTACGCAGCCGAACAGCGCGGTGAAGACGATGACGAAGACGCGATACTTGGGATAGATGAATGATCCCCAGCGCACGACGCCTTGCAGCATGTCCGGCACAGCGACGTTTTCCCCTAGCGGACCCCATATCTGGATGACGAGTTCCTGCAAGATCAAGGCCAGGCCGACGGTGATCAATATGTGGAATTCATGGGGCTGGTTATAGACGCGGTGCAACAGCGTGCGTTCCATCAGCCATGCACAGGCGCCGATGACGAGGGGGACGACGACCAGTGCCGCCCAAAAGCTCATGCCCCATTGGATGGCCTGAAAGCAGAAGTAGGCGCCCAGCAAATAAAAGGCGCCGTGTGCGAAGTTCACAAAGCGCAGCAGGCCGAAGATGATCGACAAACCTACCGCCAGCAGGAAGTAGAGCATGCCTATCCCGACGCCATTCACGACCTGCAGGAGATAGACGTTCATGAGGGAGTCTTTTCAATTTCTCGTGGGAAAGCTGCGGCGCATGGCGGCTGGAAATAATTTGCCTGCCGTGCGCCGCTTCGGATGCTGTTTACCGTGGATGGATTACAGTTTGCAGCCGGTTTGATCCAGGGCCAGGAAGGATTGCCCCGAATGCACGATGTCGGCGTAGTCATCCTTGTCTTTCATGGCGGCCTTTGCCTTGCCCTTGAGCAAGTAGTAATTCTTCATGACTTGATGATCGCCGGCGCGAACTTCTTCTTTGCCGGTCAGGCCATCGTACGAGAACCCTTTCAGCGTCTTGATGACGGCTTTGGGATCGACGCTGCCAGTCTTGATGATGGCGTCCAGCATGATCTTGGTGCAGATATACGAACCCGCTAAGCTGTAGTTGGGGTTGGCTTTGAATTCCGCCTTGCAGCGCTGGACCAGGTCGCGGTTGGCGGGCGAGTCGATGTTGTGCCAGTACTGGGCGCCGAAATAGACGTTTTCGCACAAGTCCGCGCCCAACCCTTCAAACTGTTCCAGCCCCGAAGCCCAGGCGACGAGAATGATGGTGTCGCTCTTCATGCCAAAGCTGGCGGCTTGGCGCAGCGTGTCGGACGATTGCGACCCAAAGTTCAGGATCAGCAAAACGTCGGGCTTGGCGGCCATGGCATTGGTCAGATAGCCGCTGAATTCCTTTTCATTCAGCGAGTGGTAGCTGTTGCCGACGTGTTCCAGGCCCTTTTCCTTGAAGATGTCTTTTGCTGCGTTAAGCAGGCCGTCGCCGAAGACATATTGGGGCGTGATGGTGTACCAGCGCTTGGCTTTGGGATGTAGATCGATCAAAGGACGAACGGTTTGTTCGATGGCGCCGAATGTAGGCACCGACCAGCGGAACGTAGCGTTATTGCAGTCTTTACCCGTAATTTCGTCGGCGCCCGCCGTAGTAAAGAATATGCCGCCGGAACGTTCGATCTCTTTACCCATGGCCAACGATTCCGACGACAGGATGCCGCCGGCGAAGAATTGCGTATTCTTCTGCTGCGCGGCTTCCTGGACGCGCCGGACCGCTGTCGCAGGCTTGCCTTCGGTATCGAGCGCGGTATAAGCCAACGGGCGGTCCAGGGCCTTGCCGTACTGTTGCAGCACCAGCTTCATGCCAAGGTCGGCATACTTGCCATTAGCGGCGAAAGGCCCTGAAATGGGAACCGGACAACCGAATTGAATCGCATCCGCTTGTGCAAATGCTTGTCGGCCGGAAAGCAGGGAGCCCGGAAGTGCTGCAAGAGCAGAAAGCTTTAGAAGATCACGGCGGTTCAAAGTAAGTCTCCTGGTGTGCCATTGGTATGGCGTGTGATTGATCGTTATTTGAAAAAACACCTGGCGCCGTGATGCATTGCGCCCTTCTGGCTAGCCTAATTTATAGTGATAAATAGTATTAATAGGATTATTCGCCTCGCGGGTATAATGCGTGAGGCAATATTGGCTGTCAAGCGTTCGATAATCAGGTGAAACCCGCATACGCGGACATGCTCAAAGGCGCCAAGGGCGATCGGTTGGCACTGTTGCAAACGTGAACGACCAATGATCCTACAAACAAAAATAGAATAGAGGTACACGCATGAAGCCGGGATTGGGTCAGCCCAAACGCAGCGATTTGATGGCCGAAGAAATTAAGCGCCTGATGACGACCAAGAACCTGGTTCCGGGGGACAGGCTGCCACGCGAGCAAGAGCTGCAGGAAATGTTCAATGTCAGCAAAAGCACGGTGCGCGAAGCGCTGAAGTCGCTCGAGGTGCAGGGCCTGATTAAAGTGACGACAGGGCCCGGCGGCGGTGGTACGGTGGTGGAAGTCACCATGGACCGCACGTTCCAGCTGATGCAGAACTATCTTTTTTTCAAAGAAGTCTCCATCGACGATATCTACCAGGTACGCCGGCTGCTGGAGCCGGAAATGGCCGCGAGCGTCGTGCCTCATCTTAGCGATGAGCAACTGGAAGCATTGGAACAAAGCATCCAGCGCTGCGATCATTCAGTTTCGGACGTAAGCGACCTGATCATCCAGCGCCAAGAGGACCTGACCTTTCACGACATTCTGGTGCAGGCTTGCCCCAATCCATTCCTGCGTTTCGTATGCGAAATGATCAATCAGATGATACGTCAGCTGACGGTATTCGATAATAAAATGCCGCCGCCGGAACTGCAGCGTTTCGGCAGCACCAACGTTGACTTCCATCGCCGCTTGCTGGCCGCGGCGCGTGAGCGCAACGGCGAACAGATGCGCGAGCTGATGAACGATCACATGGCGGACGCCCAGGCGTCCGTGCAGCGCCTGCAAGGCCGGCTCAAAGGCCGATTGATTTTGGATTCCGAGATGTCGCGCCGCGCCGTCGCCCGCCGCGCGCGCAAAATGGGACGCGGCCAGCCTTCTATTTATGAGGGCTCGGAGGGCTGATAGGCTTATTCGGGCTGAATCCCGGCCTTGTCGATGACTTCACGCCATTTTTGAGTTTCGGACTCGATGTACTGCTGTAATTGCTGCGGCGTCGTTCCCTTGATGGTGACGGCTTTGGCTTCCAGCTTGGAGGCGGTGTCCGGGTCTTTCAGCACCTTGAGCAAAGCATCGCTCAGGATGGACACACGGTCGGCGGGGATGCCGGCCGGACCCATGACGCTGACCCAGGCATCCACACTCATGCCTTTTACGCCCAGCTCGTTGGCGGTGGGCACGTCCGGCAATTCTTTGATGCGCTGTGTGCTGGTAATCGCCAGCGCCTTGATCTTGCCCGATTGGACCAGGCCCAATGCGGCGGGCAGATTGTCGAAGGCCATGTCGACATGGCCGCCCATCAGTGCGGTCAGGGCGGGGCCGCTGCCGCTATAGGGGATATGTTGCAGATCCGCGCCCGACAGAATCTTGAAGTATTCCCCCGTCATGTGCGGCGAGGTGCCGGCGCCCGGCGTCGAGAACGTCATGGGCTGCTTTTTCGCTGCGGCGATCAAGCCGGCCAGGCCGCTATAGGATGATTTTTCATTGACCAGGATCAGGTTGGTATAAAACCCGACTTGGCCGATCATGGTGAAATCTTTGATGGGATCGAAATCCATCTGCTTGCGCAACATGGGATTGATCACATTGGTTGCGACGGTTCCCAGGAAAATGGTGTAGCCATCGGGTTGAGCGCGCGCCACCTGACCGGCGGCCACGATGCCTCCCGCGCCCGCCTTGTTCTCGACCACGACGGTCTGCCCGAGTTCCTTGCTTAGGCTGTCCGCCAGGATGCGTGTCACGATATCGGTGGACCCTCCCGGCGGGAAGCCGACAATGAAGCGTATCGGTTGGCTGGGATAGGCAGATTCGGCGGCCGCTTGGCCCACCATGCTGGCCGCCATGACGCAAGCCATGCCGGATAGCCATTTCTTCAGTTTCATCTCATGTCTCCACTTGAGTATGCTTGCCGAGCACGGTATCGACGATCAGTCGCTTATTGACCTTGCCCAGCTCGTTTTTCGGAAAATGATCCATGAAATGGATCGCCTTGGGAGTCCGGACCGAGCCCAGATGCTGCTTGCCGAAGGCAATCAGATCGGTCTCTCGCAGGTCGCTTCCCGGAATCAGGACGACAGCCATTTCGACCCGTTCGCCCCAAAGTTCGTCATCCACGCCGAACACCAGGCACTCGGCGATATGCTCAT
Organism: Pseudomonadota bacterium; assembly: GCA_023389535.1. Classification (GTDB taxonomy): domain Bacteria; phylum Pseudomonadota; class Gammaproteobacteria; order Burkholderiales; family Burkholderiaceae_B; genus UBA6240. The sequence goes on along the minus strand of JAEWEH010000469.1, from coordinate 5,193 downwards.
GCTGTGCGTAGACCTCTTCAACATCCGCCGGATACACATTGAATCCGCCGCTGATGACCATGTCTTTGGAGCGCCCCTCGATGAATACGAAGCCGCGCTCATCGACATAGCCCAAATCGCCAGTGTGGAACCAGCCGTCTTTCAGCACTGCCTGGGTTTGTTCAGGCATGTTCAGATAACCGGACATGAGCAAATCGCCGCCGACGATGATCTCGCCCAACTCTCCCGGCTGACTGCTTACCTGCCCCGCGGCGTTGATGACGGCAACACGGGCCATCGGGCCGATCCGGCCCGCACTGCCCAGATTCTCCGCAAGAGCGCCCTCGGCGCCAGTCAGGCCGGCCATGATGACGGGCGCCTCGGTCAAGCCGTAGGTCGTCCCCAGTACGGGACCGAAATGCGCCAGCGTTTCCTGGATCAGCTTGAGAGTGCAGGGCGCACCGCCATACAGCAAATTCTTCAGGCACGGCATCTTCGCCTGCTCTGCTGTCTGGATTTCCACCAATTTATGAAGCAAGGTGGGCGGTATCCAGGTCGATGTCGCCTGGTGGGTTTGCAACGCCTCATGCAAGGCCGCCGCGGTGGGCTTGTTCAGCACGATCAGGCACCCGCCGGCTCCCAGCACGGGCAGCACAAACGTACCGGCGCCATGGGTCATGGGCGGCGCCATCACAAAGCGTTCATCGGCGTCGAAGCCATACACCATCATCAGTGACGCGACCATGGTATTGATGCAGCGGAAGGACTGCAGCACGCCCTTGGGCACGCCCGACGACCCTCCGGTGAACTTGATCGCTACCGTGTCGGACAGGTCGACGGCGTTGCGTATAGGTGCTACCGCGGCGTAGCGATCGATGAGGTCGGCCACGCATGTGTCCTGGCCCGGTGCTGCGCTGCTGACTCGCGGCCCCTGGTAGGAAATCAATAAGTCGTCATAGGCCGGATCGCACAAGACCAAATCGGGTTGCGCGCACCCCAGCTGCCGGGCAATATCCTTTTCCACCAAAGTCGGTGTCAACGGCACCAGTACACCAGCGGCGGCGTAGGTCGCCAGGATGCCCAGAAGCATTTCAATCGAGTTGCCGGCCAGGATGGCCACCACCGGGCGCTGCTTGCCGGTCAGCTCCTGAAAGGCTGCGGCGAGCGCACTGGATTGCGCCAGCAGTTCAGCGTGAGTAAGGCGGCGCCCGGAGCCGGGTTCGATGGCGGCCCAGCGCTGCGGCGCGAGCCTGGCGCCGCGAATGAAAAAATCGAATGGCTGCATGCTAGGGCCTGTTGCTCAAAACCGTCACCACCGCCGCGGCGTCTTCGTGTTTCAAGAAACCGCCGCCATTCTCAGCCACGGCGATGCGCGCGCCTGTCACCTGGCGTGGCCCCGCTTCGTGGCGCAACTGGGTAACCAGTTCGTGCAGCTGCACCAAACCGGTTGCGGCGATCGGATGCCCTTTGGACACCAGGCCACCCGATACATTCACAGGTGTCCTGCCTCCCAGGCTGGTGTGTCCGGCCTGGGTATAAGGCCCGCCTTGGCCGCGTTCACACAGGCCCAGGTTCTCTATCTGCAACACTTCGGCAAAACTGGATGCGTCATGCACTTCCACGACGTCGATCTGTTCGGGCGTAATGCCTGCCATCCGGTAGGCGCGTTGTGCCGCCAGGCTGACACAATGCTTGTCCATGTCCTGTATGTCGCGCCACACAGTGCTGGACACGCCGATGCCCTGGATCCGGATGGCCCGCGCACGATTGCTCGCACGCAGCGCACGTTCGCTGGACAATACAAGCGCCGCAGCGCCATCCGAGATCGGCGCACACATGGCCCGGGTCAAAGGCCAGGCAATTTCCGGGCTTTCAAGCACTTCGTCGACCGACATGTCTTTCTGGTACTGAGCCAGGGGATTCATCGTCGAGTGCTTGTGATTCTTGGCCGCCGCATAAGCGATCTGCGCCTGCGTGGTGCCGTACGTGCGCATGTGCTGGCGCGCCATCGCAGCATAGATGTCCATGAAAAAGCTTTGCGTATTCCAGGCTCCGGGCGAGTTCAGCCGTTCACGGATCGCAGGGTCCGTTTCCAGATCGCAAAAGAAGTCCCATGTCTCCTTCAGCAGGTGAATATCGGTACCCCCGAAAAAGGCATTCATCATCTCGGTCTTTTTTTCGGGATAGAACATTTTTTCCGTCCCGGCCACCAGCACCGTGTCGAACATGCCCGAGGCGATCGCCAGATAGGCGTTGAACAAGCCGGAGCTGCTGCTGGCGCAGGCATTTTCTATGTTGAAGATGGGTATGCCGCTGAAGCCCATGGCATGCAGGGCGCACTGTCCGCGGATGGAGTTCTGGCGCTCCATCTGGCCTTGCCGGACATTGGAAAACCAGGCGGCCTGGATATCGTCAAGCGCATAGCCGCCGTCCGACAAGGCCAGGTTCACCGCCTGCGCGGTCAGCTGCTTGACAGAAGTTTCTGGATGGCGGCCCAAGGGAGTGTGGCCAATGCCCGTGATGTAGATGCTCATTGCGAAGCCATAAGTCGATGCTCGATAAGGCCTTATTCTGGGCCTGAAGCAGCGGCGGACCCACCCTAACTTACCCTGGGGTTTGGGTGTAAAGTTCCGGCATATGAAACTTTATTGTTATGTCGTGCAAAATATATGGAGGCGTGCATGGCGACTCTGACCAGTGTGCAAAAAGCCCTGCGTGTTCTGAAGGCCATCGAACAACATCATGAAAGCGGCATGCGCCTCGTGGATGTTTGTGCCGAGCTGGCGCTGGAAAAGCCGACCGCTTTGCGTTTGCTTACGCAACTGGTCCAGGAGCAACTGGTGACACGGCACGCAAAGAATAAGAGATATCACCTTGGCCCGTACTGCCTGCGGCTGGGCGAGACGCTGCAGGCGCATTCCTCGCTTTCGGCACGTTACTCGCCATTGCTCAAGCGTATTTCCGAACGCAGCGAAGACGCTTCTTTTCTTGTGGTGGTCCAAGGGCTGGATACTTTGTGCATTGCCCGCGAAGCTGGTACCTATCCCATCCAGGCGCTGGCCATTCCCGTGGGCAACCGGCAGCCCATAGGCGTTGGCGCCGGCGGGCTCGCCATGCTCGCCGACTTGGACCCCGCAAGCACCGAGCATTATCTGCGAGCCAACCGAAGCCGGTTCTTGAAATACAAATCATTGAAGCTGGACGAGCTCAGGATGCGAATTGAAAGGGCCAAAAAGAAGGGCTATGCGGTCATCGGCAGCCATGCGGTCAGCGGCGTGGTAGGGGTGGGTGTCACCTTGAAGAACAGGGAGGACGAGATCATCGGCGGCGTCAGTGTGGCCAGTCTGGACTACCGCATGACGCAGAAGCGTCAGGAACGGGTTGCGCGCATCATCAAGGAAGAAATCGCCATATTTCTGGACAAGCGCAGTGGCGTCCAGGCTTGAGCGTCACGTCGGCCAAGGATGTGCGCTCTTGTCTAGCGCTTCGTTCACGGAATAAGCTGACTGTTACGGGTCTCACACGCTGCGCGTGCTTCGTCCAAAATGTTTTTCCAGCCGACCCTGCACGCGTTCCAGGCACAGGCTAAGCACCCAGTAAATACCCGCGGCCGCCAGATACAGCGGCAGCGGCTGGAAAGTAGTGGCGATCACGTCTTTGGTGGCCAGCAGCAGTTCCGTAACCGTAATCACCGACACCAGAGACGTGTCCTTAATCAGGCTGATCAGGGTGTTGCTCATGGACGGTACCGCCAGGCGCAAGGCCTGGGGCAGCACCACATAGTACAGATTCTGGCGATAGGTCATGCCCAGGCTGTATCCAGCCGACCATTGTCCGCGGGAAATGCCGACGATGGCGCCGCGCAGGCTTTCCGAAATATATGCGCCGGCATTCAGGCTCAGGGCCAGTATGCCTGCTGTGAGCGGCTCAAAAGAAATGCCGATGCTCGGCAAACCGTAATAGATGATGAAGACCTGTACCAGCAGGGGCGTGCCGCGCATCATGCTGACATAGACCGTGGCCGGAATGCGGCTCCAGGCGCTGGGGACGATACGCGCCACGGCAAGCAAAAAACCGATCAGCAGGCCGCCGAACATGGCCGAGAAGGCGAAGATCAGGGTGTAGCCGGTTCCCTTCAATAAGATGGGCGCCGCCACCATCATTAGTTCGGCAAAATTCATGGCTTAACCGGGCTTGCCTTCCTCGCTTACCTTGCTGACATCAATACCAAACCACTTGTTCGAGATCTTGGCGAAACTACCATCGGCAAAGGAGTCTTCCAGGGCTTTGTTGATGGCCGCGGCGAACTTTGGGTTGCCCTTTCTGAACGGTATGCCGTTAAAGTTGGGCTTACCCACAATCGCCCCGCCCTTGATCGGTAGCGCGGATGTTTTCACCAGATAGGCCGTCATCAGCCGGTCGTTCAGCGCGGCGTCTACACGCTTATTGACGAGGTCGGACAGGTATTCCGGCGCACCGGGATAGCTTTTGACTTCGACCCCCTCCTGTGACTTGGCCAGCGTTTCATAATTGCTTCCTTGTGACACGCCCAGTTTTTTACCTTTCAAATCGGCGAAACTTTTGTAGTCGCTGGCATCGCTTTTACGAAGGATAAGCTGCGGGCTGGAGGCCACATAGGGAATCGAGAAATCGAACGTTTTCTGGCGCTCGGGCGTGATGCCGACCTGATTCACGATGATATCGAACTTGCCCGAACCCAGGCCGGCCAGGATCGCGCTCCATTCGGTTTTAACAAATTGGGCTTTCACGCCCAGTTTTTGAGCGATGAGCTTGGCCACGTCGATATCGAAGCCGTCGAGCTCGTGCGTTCTGGTGTCGACGAAATTAAAGGGTGGGTAGGTGCCCTCTACGCCCACCACCAGGACGCCGCGCTCCTTGACCGTGTCGAGCAGGTCGGCAGCGTACGCGCCACTGGAGGCCAGCGATGAAAATACCATCACACCCGCGGCAAGCGCGCCGCGTACAAAGCAAGAGAGTTTCATTTTTCTTCCTTTCGGGTTGGTAGGAGCTGACAGAAGGGCGGGGCGAAGGGCATTCATGGCTTACGTCAGCAAGCATAGTGCCGATTCGGAAAAAAATGATATGGATAGTGCCCGGCTGCCTGACAGCGCCAACAGCCTTTCATTGCCGTAACGCGTTACAGCCCGTTTTCCTGAATAAGCAAGGGGTCGTATCCCTTTATATCCACCAGGT
>JAEWEH010000446.1 GCA_023389535.1 Pseudomonadota bacterium | reverse complement strand
AACTCCTGGACCACCGGCCCGTCCAGCTTGTACGCGTGGCAGCCGTCCAGCTGAAAGGGACGCCTGGCGGAGCCGCCCGCTTGCCGCTCGCGCCGCCGCTTGTTGGCCATGGTCTGCACGGCGGCCGTGGGGAGCACATAGCTCAGTTCAGTCAGATGGGTGCAGCCCGCCGACCTGCCATAGCGATCCTTGACCGCCTGGCGGAAATTGCGCAGCAAATTCATGCCCACCAGGCCTTGGTAATCCGGCGCGATGCTGGTGCAGTGATCGCCATAAGGCGCGGCATCGTAATCGGCGACCGCCGCCGTGATGGTGAACTGGTCGTCGATCGTGACACGCAAATGGATATGGTGTATGGGGTCGCCGGCCAAATGCAGCGCCCCCGATTTCTTCGGAAAATCGTAGGCCTTGAGGTCGATGAGTTCGGCCTCGATATCCCACAGGCCGTCCTGCCGGGCGAACGAATTCACACGTATGGAACGTGTATGTAAAGGCTCGCGCGCAACATCGGCAGGAGGTAGGGGCATGTCCGAAGCATGGAATTTACGGTAAACCCGCTAAGTATAACGCAGTGTTTCCGCCGCTTTCACCATCGCCACCAGGGCCGCTTCGGTTTCGGCCCAGCCGCGCGTCTTCAGGCCGCAGTCGGGATTGACCCACAGGCGCTCCGGCGGCAGACGGGTGGCGGCCTTCTTCATCAAGTCCACCATCCAGTCCAGGTTCGGGACATTGGGGGAATGGATGTCGTATACGCCCGGCCCGATGTCATTGGGATAGTGGAAATCCTCGAAGGCGGCGAGCAGTTCCATATTGGAACGCGAAGTTTCTATGGTAATGACGTCAGCGTCCATGGCGGCGATCGCCTCGATGATGTCATTGAACTCCGAATAGCACATATGCGTGTGTATTTGCGTTTCAGGACGGATGCCTGCTGTGGACAGGCGAAAACAATCCACCGCCCAGTTCAGGTAGGTTTCCCAGTCGGAACGCCTTAGCGGCAGACCTTCGCGAAATGCCGGCTCGTCGATCTGGATGATGCCTATGCCCGCGGCCTCCAGATCGGCCACTTCGTCGCGCAAGGCCAACGCGAGCTGCCGGCAGGTGTCGGCCCGGGGTTGGTCGTCGCGTACGAAAGACCACTGCAAAATGGTCACCGGCCCGGTCAGCATGCCTTTCACCGGCTTGTCGGTTAAGGACTGCGCATAGGCGGACCAGGCCACAGTCATCGCTGCCGGCCGCGCCACGTCGCCGAAGATGATGGGCGGCTTGACGCAGCGCGAACCATAGCTTTGCACCCAGCCATTCTGGGTAAAGGCGAAACCGCCCAGCAACTCGCCGAAATACTCGACCATGTCGTTGCGCTCCGGCTCGCCATGAACCAGCACATCAAGGCCTATTTTTTCCTGAAAACGGATGACCTTTTCAATTTCGTCCCGCATGGCCTTTTCATAAGCGGCGTCGTTCAATGCCCCCTTCTTCCAGTCGCGGCGCTGTAAGCGGATTTCGGCAGTCTGGGGGAAGGAACCTATGGTCGTCGTCGGGTAAGCCGGCAAGCCCAGCTTTTTTTGCTGTGCAGCGATACGCTGGGTAAAGGGAAGCCGTTCGCGCGATAGCGCGGCACTGGCATTCAGACGTTCCTGAACGGCCCTGTTGTGAATGCGTGTGGAGCTCCTGCGGCCTTGCAATGCTGCGCGCTGGCGCAACATGCCTGCTTGCGTCCCGCCGTCCGCATTGCCGGACAGAGCAGCGGCCAGCAGCTTCAGCTCGTCCAGCTTTTGCACGGCGAAGGACAGCCAGCCCTTCAATTCGGCATCGAGTTCGGTTTCGGCATCCAGGTCTACGGGAACATGGAGCAGAGAGCACGAAGGGGCGATCCAGAGTTTGTCGCCCCGCTGTTTGGCGACGCCGGCCAACAAGTCCGTGGCGGCATCCAGATCGCTGCGCCAAATGTTGCGGCCATCTATGATGCCGGCAGATAACACTTGAGCGTCGTCCAGGACGGGCAGCACGCGTTGCAGTTGACCGGGCGCGCGCACCAGATCAACGTGCACCCCTTGCACAGGCAAGCCTTTCAGGACCTGCGTATTGTCCTTCAGGTCTTCAAAGTAAGTTGCCAGCAGGATCGACACGCCGACCTCAGCCAGATTGCCATAGACATGGCCGAAAGCCTGTCGCCAGGCCTCGGGCAGGTCCAGGCCCAATATGGGCTCGTCCACCTGTACCCACTCGACGCCCAGGTCGCGTATTTGCGCCAATACATCCTGGTATACCGGGAGCAAGTGTTCCAGCAAGGCCAGCTTGGCGGTATCGGCCGCCCCTTCGGTGTATGCGTCGCCTTTGCCCAGCCACAGCCAGGTCAGCGGGCCGGGAATGACGGGCTTGGCGCGGTGTCCCAGCGCCTGGGCCTCACGGATCTGTTCAAAAAGGTCGTCACGTGCGATGCGATAGGTCTGGCCCGGCACGAGCTCCGGGACGATGTAATGATAGTTGGTGTCGAACCATTTGGTCATCTCGCACGCAGCTGCCGGGCGGCCAGTGGGCGCCCGGCCCCGAGCCATGCGGAACAGTGTATCCAGGCTCACCGGTTCGTCTGCCGGTTGGCCGAAACGCGCGGGCACGGCACCAATCAAGGTCGTCCATTCCAGGATATGGTCGTACCAGGCAAAATCCCCCACGGGCACAAAGTGCAGGCCGGCGCGCGCCTGTGCGTTCCAGTGGCGGGCGCGCAGAACACGTCCAAGGTCCATAAGCTCTGCAGACGTCTGCGCGCCAGCCCAATAAGCTTCCTGCGCCTTCTTCAGCTCCCGTTGCAACCCTATGCGTGGAAAGCCTAAACTATGAGTGATGGTCATGATATCCTGCTTGATAAATGAGAAATTCTTGAACAAGCTATTGTGCCCACTATGATGCATGAAACAAAATCAAATCCACCATACATAGGATGAATTTATTTCATAC
>JAEWEH010000420.1 GCA_023389535.1 Pseudomonadota bacterium | reverse complement strand
CTGTACGGCAGCGGCGTGGTCTATCACGGCGTGATCCAGGGCCTGGCGGCCGGCACCGGCAGCGCGTTCTCGCTGCTGCCCGCGCAGAACGCCAGCGGCAATTGGATCAAGGTGGTGCAGCGCGTACCGGTGCGCATCGTCCTGAATCCGGAAGAATTGGCTGCCCATCCCTTGCGCGTGGGCTTGTCCATGCAAGTGGAAGTCGCGCTGGCCGAACCGGAAAAAGGCGCCGCCCCCGCAGCCGCCCCAGGCCTTAGCACAACGGTGTTTACCGATGACAGCGGCCAAGCCGACGCCTTGATCGAACGCATCATCAATGACAACCTGAGCTCATGAGCGCAACGGATATCGGCAAGCCGGGCGCCAGCGCATCGAACGCATCTGCGCCCGCCTCCCAGGCGCCTGCGTCGGCGGCGAAAGCTTCCTACCCGCCTTTGGAAGGCAGGGCACGGGTGTTCGGCACCATCGCCCTGTCGGCGGCCGTGTTCATGAATGTACTGGATTCGTCCATTGCCAACGTATCCATACCGACGATTGCCGGCGACCTCGGGGTCAGCGCCACCCAGGGCACCTGGGTCATCACCTCCTTCGCCGTCGCCAATGCCATCACCGTGCCGCTGACCGGCTGGCTGACTCAGCGCTTCGGCCAAGTGCGCTTGTTCGTCCTGTCGGTGTTGCTGTTCGTGCTGTCGTCCTGGCTCTGCGGCTTTTCATGGTCGCTCGAATCACTGGTGGCCTTCCGCGTGCTGCAAGGCGCCGTCGCCGGGCCCATGATCCCGCTGTCGCAGTCACTGATGCTGGGCTCCTACCCCAAGGATAAAGCCGGCATGGCGCTGGCGCTGTGGTCCATGACCATATTGGTCGGGCCCGTCGCCGGCCCCTTGCTGGGCGGCTGGATCTCCGACAACTACAGTTGGCCGTGGATTTTCTACATCAATATCCCCGTCGGCCTGCTGGCAGGCTGGGCCGCTTGGCAGCTCTACAAGGACCGCGAGTCGCCCCGTGCCAAATTGCCCATAGACACCATCGGGCTGGCCCTGCTGATGCTGTGGGTCGGCGCTTTGCAATTGATGCTGGACAAGGGCAAAGAACTGGACTGGTTCGCCAGTTCGGCCATCGTCGCCATGGCGGTCGTCGCCGTCATATCATTCGTTTTCTTCCTGATATGGGAGCTCACCGCAGAACACCCGGTCGTCGACCTGACCTTGTTCAAATACCGCAACTTCAGCGCCGGGGTCATTACCATTTCAGTGGGCTATGGCGTCTTTTTCGGCACCGTGGTGCTGCTGCCCCTGTGGATGCAAAGCACCATGGGCTACACCGCCACCTATGCCGGCATCGCTTCTGCGCCCGTGGGAATATTGGCCATCATCATGTCGCCCATCGTCGGGAAAATGCTGTCCAAGCACGACCCCCGCGTCATCGCCACCTTCGCCTTCCTGGTGTTCTCGCTGATCAGCTACATGCGCGCCGGCTTCAATACACAGGCCGACCTCTACACCATCATGCTGCCCACCTTCATCCAGGGCGCAGCCATGGCGACCTTCTTCATTCCCCTGACGACGCTGACGCTATCCGGCCTCGATCCGCATCGCATTCCCGCGGCAGCGGGTCTGTCCAACTTCGTACGCCTGCTGTTCGGCGCCTTCGGCACTTCCATTACCACCACGCTATGGGAGAACCGCGCCACCCTGCACCACGCCCAACTGACGCAAGTCGCCCGGCCCGGCGAGCCAGCCTTCGACGCCGCCATGGCCGCCATGCAACAGCAAGGACTGGGACACGAACAATCCTTGGCCCTGGTCGACTCGCTCATCAATCAGCAAGCCTACACCCTGTCCGCCACCGATATTTTTTACGCCTCGGCCATCCTGTTCCTGGTCCTTATCGGGCTGATATGGCTGGCGCGCCCCGCCTCGAACAAAGGCGGCGCCAACGTGGACGCCGGCGCCCATTAGCGCAAAGCGCCGGTGTTGAAACAGTCATGCGCTGGCAGACTCTGATGCCCGCTGGATAAGCCGTTCCAGGTATGCATTGAACAGGTCCCGGGACGCCTGCCTGAACATGCGTATGCGTCCCGTGTGGCTGAGCACCAGCAGGCCCACGGCATGGGCGAACATGGCGGTGATTTCCTCAAGCGCCTGCCCGGCAGGCATCCCCAAGGCCTGCAACGCATCTTGCGTCGGCTGCAAAGCCTCGCGCAGCCGACCATTGAGCGACTCGTTCAGTTCGGGCGTAAGGCCCCGCGGCTTCATCCCCTGGAATAAATAGAAGCCCAGATCCAGATCGTGCGGGTTCTCGCGGTAGAAATCGAAGAACGCGGTGGCGGCGGCCCGCACACGGCTAGGCCCCGCAGGATGGTTGGATAGTGTTTCCTGGACGCGAGCATTCAGCCTGTCCAGGGATTCGCCCAACAAGGCGCCGTACAGTTCTTCTTTGCTGGCGAAGTAGCTATAGATCGCCCCCGGCGTGTATCCGGCACGCTGCGCGATCTCCCTGATGCTCGCCTTGTCCATCCCAAGGTCGAAGAACGCCGACCTGGCGGCATCCAGTATGAATTCGCGCCGGGCGTCGGCCAAGGCCTGCTGCCGGGCTTCGCGCGGATCAATCGCGATTTTGGACCTGCCGATGCCTGGGCGGCCGCTACGGTCCGGACGAGTGGAAGTATTCATAACGACGAGTATAGACGTTGACAATTAAATTAAACACTGTTTAACTTAATAAACGACTGTTTAAGGAGACAGCGATGAACGCCGATACACAGTTTGCGTCCACCACCAGAGTGGATCTCATGTCAGGCGACGATTACCGGGAATCCCTGCGCAGGTACACGCCCAGGGTTTTCGTCGATGGGCGCCAAGTGGCCAGCGTTGTCGACGAACCCGCCCTCCGCCCGGGCGTCAACGCGCTGGCATTCACCTATGACTACGCCCTGCGCCCCGAACTGGAACCCATCGCGCTGGCTACGCAATCCCAGCGCAACCGTATCGTCAACCGGATGCTGCACATCAACGAATCGGCCGGCGACCTGCTGAACAAACTCGAGGCCGTGCGCGTGCTGTGCCAGGAAACCGGCTGTGCCCAGCGCTACCTGGCCCACGATGCACTGAATGGTCTCGCGCAGGTTACCGCCCGGATCGACGATGCCAAAGGTATGACAGAACACCGTACACGCTTCGCATCCTATTTGCAGCACGTACAGGATCAGGACCTTGCCTTAGGCGTAGCGATGACGGACGCGAAAGGCGACCGCAGCAAGAAGCCACATCAGCAGGCGAATCCTGACACCTATGTCCATATCGTCGAACGCAATGGCAAGGGCATCGTCATCAGCGGCGCCAAGGCCATTGTGACCGGCGCGCCGTACATGCATGAGCTGCTGGTCATGCCCAGTCGCAATATGGGGCGTGAAGACGCCGACTTCGCCGTTTGCTGTGCCGTACGCGTGGACGAACCGGGCATCACGATTGTGGCGCGGCCGGCGGGCCGTCCCGGCGAGAAGCTGGAGCATGGCGACGCGCTGTTCTCGCGCAAATACGGCCAATCCACTGCGGTCGTGATCTTCGATCGCGTCTTCGTACCGTGGGAACGTGTGTTCTATGCCGGCGAATGGGAGCACAGCCACGTCTTGACGTACAGCTACGCGACGCACCATCGCCATAGCTGCATCGCCGCAAGGGCGGGATTCGGCGACCTGCTGATCGGCGCCGGCGCACTCATGTGCGAGGCCAACGGCCTGGATCCGAATGAGAAAAGCAACCTGCGCGAACCCATGGTGGAACTGATCAAGATCACCGAAGGCTTCTACGCCTGCGGCGTCGCGGCCAGCGTCTATGCCACCCGGGATGAGCACAGCGGCTCATTCATGCCGGACCCCGTCTTCAGCAATATCGGCAAGCTGCTGCTAGCGACGCAAATTTACGATATGCACCGCATCGCCCACGAGGTTTCGGGCGGGCTGATCGTGGCGCTGCCGGGGCCTGATGAAGACCACAATCCGGAAACTGCGGCGAAACTGTCCGAAGTGCTCCAGGCCCACGCAGACGTCCCCTACGACAAGCGCATTCAGACAGCCCGCTTCATCGAAGATCTCACTGCCTCTTACCAGGGTGGCTGGTACTCGGTCATCAGCCTGCATGGCGGCGGTTCGCCTGCCGCCATGAAGCAGGAAATCTGGCGCAACTATCCCGTCGGCTCGAAGGTGGAACTCGTAGAGCGCTTGCTGGAGCGCGGCGTGCTGCACGATGAAAGCCGCAGCATTACGAAGAACCGCCAGCCAGGGCGTTGTTGTGATGCAGGCTGTACCACGCCCGGGCAGCCTGTGATGGTCGCTCTTCCCGAGCGCCGCAAGCCCCCACACTAGCGCCATAGGTGCCTTGCCGCCCTACCCCTCCGTCTGGTTCCGGCCTTACCAGACCGTCAATGCAGCCGGCACAGTATTTGCTGGCTGCATCGCGCTAGCCGGAGCGCGCAGTCGCGCCAAGGCTCTTCGTTGAATACAAATAGGACTGGACATGGATCAAAAACAGACTAATCCCGGCAATCAAGGCGCGTCGTTTGATGTAGCCGCCATCAGACGCGCTGCGCAAGATCTGGAAAAAGGAGCCGTACCTTCCGGCTACCAGGGAAATCGGGAAGAAATCCTGGAAATGCTGAACGCGGCGCTGGCGACCGAACTGGTCTGTATATTGCGCTACAAGCGCCATTATTTCACCGCGACAGGCATGGTCAACGAACCTATCAAGGCCGAATTCCTGGAGCACGCCCAACAGGAAGAGGACCACGCCAACCGCATCGCCGAGCGTATCGTACAGTTGAACGGCACGCCGGACATGAATCCGTCTACACTAGCCGCTCGCAGCCATGCCGAATACGATGAATCCACGGACATTAAAAGCATGATCCGGGCCAATTTGGTGGCCGAACGCATAGCGATCGAATCCTACCGGCAGATGATAGAACGCATCGGCGACACGGACCCCACCACCAAGCATCTGCTGATCGACATCATGGCGGTGGAAGAAGAGCACGCGGACGACATGAAAGATTTGCTGGATTAAGGTGGAATATCTGCCCCGCCAAGGCAATAATTCCGCACGGACCGTCGGTTAAGCCGGAACGATTTGCATAACGATCAAAAGCTATGCTATAGTTCCGCTTCTTTCAGTTCCCCGATAGCTCAGTCGGTAGAGCGACGGACTGTTAATCCGCAGGTCACAGGTTCGAGCCCTGTTCGGGGAGCCACAGAATACCGAAAAGAATCAAGCCCTTGGCGTTTTTTGCGCTAAGGGCTTTTTTCTTGGTATTGGACGTTTTATTAGACGCTGTCAAATATCCAGTGCTTTAGCCCGCCACCGCGCGGGCTTTTTTGCGTCCGCGATGCTGGATATAATCACAGCACTATGAGCCATTTTCAACACGCCACGCCCGGCCATTCCTGCTGGACTTGCAAGCACTGGAATGGTGAAACCGTCGCTGGTGGTGCGCACGCGGTTTGTATGTACGACGGGCGTGTTTTGATTCAGGCTACGCCAGCTACTGGCTGCGCATTCTGGAATCGCGACAAGCCGCAACCTCCCAGCCCTACCGCGCCCGTTCTGGCGGCCGCCGCAAGTGATGTACGATTGCCAAAAAGGAGGCGATCATGTGCGGACGAGTGCGGCAAGCCGGCGACGGCGAACAATACATGGAGACGCTTAACTGGAACCCACGTGTTCTGTTCGACGACAGCGATCGACCGAAGTACAACGTACCGCCCGGCACGCGGCCTATCGTGCTGCACCGGCTGGGCGACGGCGCCGAGCATGCCGACCGCTTGTTTTGGGGCTACAAGCCGCCTTGGTACAAGCGCGGGCCCGCCAGCAATGCGCGCCTGGATACCGTGCTGAAAGGCTCGCCATTCTGGCGGCCATTACTGACGCGCCGGGTCATCGTGCCGTGTGAAGGATGGTACGAGTGGACCGGAGAGAAAGGCGACAAGCAGCCGTGGTTCATCAGCCCAAAGGATGGCCAGCCGCTGTTGATGGCCGGCTTGACCGCCTGGCTGCCGGGCCG
>JAEWEH010000368.1 GCA_023389535.1 Pseudomonadota bacterium | reverse complement strand
GATGGAAACCACCCGCCATCCCATCGAGGTCATCGCGCGCGAGACGGGTTTCCGGGATCGCGAGCGCATGCGGCAGGCTTTTCTGCGTGCATTCGGTCAACCACCGCAGGCAATCCAACGCACCTCTGGCGGCGCATTACAGCACGCGTGAAGTCAAAGCGTCACTAGGACACCTGCGGTAATCCTGTATCAAAGGCTGATGGCAGGCTCGGAAAGCACGAGACGCTGTCGGTGTACGGTTCCAGACGGACGACCCCGCGTGGCGCCGACGGCCCGGGTAACACGCAATACTAAAGAATAAACCCCTGCCCAGCCAGGCACAATGGGATGTTTCACCGTTGCCCGCCGATGGACAGCGTGGTTCACTTAAACCATGCAAGCGAATGCTCGTTCGCTTCACGAAACATAGGCTCGCGAGCATCGTATGCGGCGCAATCCTCGCCAGAAGCACCTTCGGCTCGATAAAGCGCGGCCCAGGTCGGCTGCACAATACTTGCCGGTATAGGAGGCCCAAACGATGGAACGTACCCAGTTTGTAGACGGAACCTGGCGCCGGCCGAAACTCACAGCAGCAGACATACCCCCGGGATTTATCTGCTGGTGGCGCACGATACCCGAAGAGCGTCGGCACTTGTATCTCTACGGAGGTCTCTATTGCCTTGTAGAGGCTTTTAATCACGGCAGACAGGACGAAGCGCAGCGGCGAATCGAACAGGTCGAACGCTTGACCGTCGCATTGGAAATGGCGCTCGCGCATATGGAAAATGCGAATAGCGAACCGTCAATTCAAACGCCTAAGTCCGCAGCCATCGTGCGACGCATTCGCGCAGCGCTGGGCGCGGACCGTTAGCAGGCAAGCCGTTATGGCCTAGGGCTGTTCGCGGGTCTGTCCGGGCGCGTCCGCATCAATAAGCGGATATGCGTCGGCGACATAGGCGGGGCCTTTCATTACCATGATGATAAAAGCGCCCAATGCAGTAACAAGAGCCAGGTTGAAATAAAGCAAGAGCGCGCTCATGGCATAAATGTCCACGGTGCGCATTAGCTCCGCCAGCGGCGGCGCATCCCGCCCCCATACACTATCGTATAGCCGCAACAGCATGGATGGCGCCAGCACCAGCGCCACGCCGGCCATGAATAAAGTCGGCATGCGCCCGAGTATCACGCGCTCCAGGCCGGGCGGGCTCCGGACGAATCCGGGCAACTTATTGAATAGTTCCATTGTTCCCTCCTTTACAGGATGGCAGGGAATCTTGGACATCCAGCAGATGGCGTGCCCGCGTTTTTTTTTCATTTGGCTCGAAAAATCGGCAGAATGCCGCCACGATGGAAAGGTGCAGTGGGCAGGGGTGCAACGGATTCGAAAAAGAAATATTCCGCGCGCCGCGATGGTTTACCATAATGTCAGTAGTGGTAAACATCACAGTACAATTATTGTCCCAAGGATGCCCGCTCCCATGTCCATCCGTGTGTCGGAATTGCCCGAGCCGTTTCAGATTCCGGACTACGTGCCGCCTGAACCGCTGATGCGGGAGCAAGACGGCGCCTGTGTCTGGATGATGCGCAAAAACTGCTCCGCATCGCCCACTCAGGTCCTGGCGTTTTATGGATCGGTGTCGGCCCTGTCGCTGGCCTTCGCAGTAGTGTTTGCCATGCGCGGCCTCTGGATGGTGTTGCCCTTTTCCCTGATTGAAAGCTTGGTGCTGGGCGTTGCCCTGCTCTATTACGCCAAGCATGCGCTGGACCGCGAATGCGTGCGGCTGCATCGGGGTCGTCTGGTGGTAGAGCTGGTGATTGCCGAGAAGATCCAGCGTTATGAATTCGACGCTGCGCACGCCCGCCTGGAGTGGGACCCTGAGCATGATCTTGTCAAGCTGTGCAGCCCCGGTCAGCGGCTGCGCTTAGGCAAATACCTGACTTCAGGCCTACGGCGCAAGTTTGCCCAAGAACTTGGCGCCCTCATTGATCAACAGCAAATTGTCATTGCGCGAGACTAAATTCCGTCGCCCCGCAAATATTATCAAGCTCCAATCCCAGCGCTGCTTCCTAAAGCCGCAGCATAGCCAGAATGCCGGCGACGGCCAGATAGGGTCCAAAGCGCAATGGATCGCCTGCCTTGATTCGGCCGGTTAATCGGCCTGGCAGCGCGGCCGCCAAAGCCAGCGACGATGAAATCAGGAGGATCCACGGCAAAGACGTCCAGCCCAGCCATGCCCCCAAAGCTGCCAGGAACTTGAAGTCCCCATGACCCATGCCGCGGCGGCCCGTCACAAGCAAAAACAGCTGGCAAATGCACCACGGTGTCATATACCCCGCCACTGCGCCTATCACCGCATCAGGCAAAAGGGCGAAGGCCCCGTTAAGATTGATGAGCAAGCCAGTCCATAGCAACGGCAGCGTCAGCATATCGGGCAACAACCCCGTTTCGGCATCCACCCAGGCGAGTGCGATCAGTGTCGTCGCATAGGCAATCGCTGCAGCCGCTGCCGGCGTCGGCCCGAAATGCCAGGCAAACAACATGGCCAGCAGCGGACTCGCCGCCCAGAAACCGGTACGGTAGCGTTGATGGGCAGTGGAACGCTCGTCGGTGATCCCCCCATCCAGCGCTCGCGGCAAGCGGTAAGCAGCGTGATCCAGCAATGCCGCCACAAACAGCGCGAACCCCGCAGCGGCTGCAAAAGCGCCAGGCGGTTCAAGGCCCCAACTCGTCCACATGCCGGCCATCACCTTTTCTTGGCCATCACGCCGGGGTTCGTGCCCGGATGACACGTGCAGCGCGGACCAAGCGGATGTCTCAACGCTGAGCCAGGGAGGTCGGGGCCGGAGCCGTGACGAATCCCTGCACCAGGTTGACGGGGTGAGTGCGCATGGCAACTTCTTCGACGACGCCGTCCTGATCGATCGACACGGCAGCGGGGCTCACGGCAGCGAGCGTTACGCCTGGCGCCAAAGCCTGCCCCACCCTGTAAGCCTGCGTTGGCCCGCCATTGACCGCAAGTAAGGCCGCTCCTGCGCCGTCAGCGCCGGCAATAACGCCAACCGCCGCTACGCGCACGCGTAAAGCCCCGCCACCGAACCAGCGTGCCACGGATTCCACGTCGGGCCTCGAAGGGGTGCTGGCTTCCAGCAGCGGGGGCAAAGGTTGGGGCGCAGGCGCGAAAAGCAGAGCGGACCATATCCCGGCTCCTGCCGCAAGAGCAAGCCGTGCCATATTGCGTGTCGCAGAGGGACCGTCAAAACGGAGTTGGTTGAACAGGACGGCCATAGGATATATG
>JAEWEH010000284.1 GCA_023389535.1 Pseudomonadota bacterium | reverse complement strand
GTTGAAGGGCCGTATAGACTTCGCCCCATGCAATGGGCGCGGGATTTGTGCCAAAGGCCTTCGCCACATCGACTTCCACCGGCGAATCGGTGGTGCGCATCTTTAGTCCTTTAAGGTCGCCGGCCTTAAGCAAGGGGCGGCCGACCGAAACAAAGTTCCGATAGCCGTATTCCGCATACATTATCGGTTCCATACCTATGTCGTTGGCGACTTTTTTGAAGTAGTCATTCAACGGGCCGCCGGGGTCCATGGACTTGTAAAAGTTTTGCTGGTATTTGGGGGACGTGATATAGGGAAGGTCGAAGACAGCATACATGGGCGAAAAATTCGCCAGGTTTGGCGTTGAGCTGACACCGATTTCCAACGTGCCTTTTTGCGCGCCCTCTACGAGAACGCGATCACTTCCCAGCACGGCGGCGGGGAACAACTGCACCTGCATTTTGCCGTCCGACTTCGACTTCACCAAATCAGCAAATTTCTGATAAGCCATGGTTATATGGTTGCCGGGGGGCGCGGTATGTGCCAGCCGAAATTTCACTTTCGGGCCGGTGTATTCCGCCATGGCAGTCGTCGCCGTTGCAAGCAATGCAAGGGCGGAAGCCAACATAATGGTCTTTTTCATTTTGTCTCCGAACAGGTATGACAAGGAGACGCCGGGATGGCTTGGTTTTGTCTCCTCGGGCGCGGTAGCGCCATTGCGATCAAGCAATTGCTGCCAAACAGGAACGTTTTGTTCCATCTTTATGATTTTTGTCGGGATTCTACCTGCTGGTCCGCTTACGAGCAAGATTTACACAAAAAATCAGAACAAAACGTTTCTATTAAGAAAATTCGTACATGCCGCGATGCTTAGGCCCGATGCGAGTCACAGGGGGAGCCACAGCTATCGTCTCAGCTCGTTAAAGCGAACGTTAGCTGTAAAGGCTGAATGAATGGAAGTGCTGATCACGCGGCCGCGGATATTCGAGGCGTTGATGTAGGGAACAATGCTTTATATAGGCACGGCCGACCATCGGCCGAGTTGCTCCGGTGTAGTCCGCGGGTGTCCCACATACGCAGGTGGGCGACGCCACCGAATGGCGGCGGCGCCAATAACGTCATCGCGTCAGGCGCAGTTCGGTCAGTGCCCCGGCGATGGACTTGAAGACTTCCGGCAGATCGTCGACGTTGGTGGCGTTGTAGAAATAGCCTGCGCCGCTGGAGCAGTTGTTCATCAAGGTTTCTGTCGACCCGCCTACAGAGCCCAGGGTGACGGAGTAGATCTTGATGCCGTTGCCGTCGGATTTCACGTTGGTGCAAAGCTCCGAGAGGTAACGATTTACCGTCGTGGTGCTGATATTGTTGGTGTTGCCCCAGCCTATGGCGGCATTTTGGCTGTTATTGGTGCTGGTGGTGAACGGGTCGCGCATTTTCAGGGAGTTCATGGGCGCCTGCGACGCGTTGCCCAGTGTGGTCATGGACTGGCTGTAGCTGCGTGGAATCAGGCTGTCATTACAGTTGGTCCGCCGCGAGTTCGTACAACCTTGCACATCGTAGTTCAACCGGTAGGCAACCCGTCGCTCGGCGTTGCTCGCTGTGCCAACAGCGGAAGGCGGCTGATTTTCGCCATCCGTCAGCAGCACGATGACTTTGCTCAAGACGCGGGGCTCGGGGTCGCGCGGCTTTTCTGAATCGCCCCAGCCCGCCGATCCGCGCCAGGCGGGGTGGAGCATGCGCCACGCCCATAGCAGCCCGGTCGGGATGAGCGTATTGCCTTCTGCCTCCATGTCGTCAATGGCGCCGTTGATACTGTCGAGCCTGTCATCCAGAAAGCGGACCAAGCGTGACTGACGGCAATTGGAGGGATTCGCGGCGGTGAAGACCTCCAGCCGGGTGTCGGAGCTGCGGCGGGCCCATACCCGGCGATCATAATCGGCACCGTAAGCGTTGAATTCGCGTGGCTGCAGCGGCACCTCCGCGGTAGGCAGCGCTATGCGCTCGTTGTTGGCCAGATTCAGGCTATTGATTTGGGTGCGCAAGGTCACATGCAGTGGCTGGAACTTCGATGTCGGTGTCAGGGCGGCGGCGGGTAGATTATTCCCGCCCCAGCCCGTCGGTTCAACAATGCAGCCCATCCAGAAGTTATTGATGAAATGGGTCTGCACGGCGGGATAGTCCAGCCATTGCCGGGTGTGGGCGTTGTTGCCGACATTGACCGTATCCGCGAAGGGAACCAGGCCGACGAATACGCGCCCCGGCACGCCGGAAGCTTCGCTGGCCCCCAATACCGTGCTGCTCAGATTCCTTGCTGCTTTCTTCAGGGTGTTGATTCTGCTGCCGCTCATCGACCCGGTATTGTCCAGCGCCATGACGACCTCCAGGTCGCTGCGCGTGCGCCGCAATGCCTGGTTACGGGCGTGCACCTCGAAGGAAGAGATATGGAAGAAGCCGGTACTGAGCAACGGCAGGTCGCCCTTCACTTCCATCTCGATGAACTGGCCCGTCCGATAATTGCCTTCGCCGGTGATTTCCTCGCTGTAGTCGATTTTCAGGTCTTCCGGCAATATGTTGCTGCCCAGGTAACCATCAGGCAGATTGCTGCGGAAATACTGGAAGGCATCGTCCTTCCATTGGTCGGCGGCAATGGTCCCGGGGGTGGGCGTAAGGTTGGCCAGGTTACGCCCGGCCGATAGCGTGGCGCCGTCCAGGGCGTTTTGCATCCGCCCCTGCACGACGTTGTAGCGCACCAGGTCTATGGCGCCGAACGACGCACCCAGCACCAGCACCGAGCTGATCAGGAACATCGCCGTGACGGAACCGCGCTGGCTGCGCGGCGTGCGCCGGCGACGGCGCCGCGGAATCGCGGGGCATGGGCTGGGCGGCATATGCGATGTCATGGTCGTCTCCCGATGAAACCATCAAAGCAGTGTGCGCAGGTCGTTGAAGCGCGGCCGGAAGAAAAAGCGGCTATACATGCTGGTCGTGCCTGCCAGTGCGGTCCAGAAATGGGAACTGACGGCGAAAGGCTCGTGGTCGTAAAAGGTTTCGGCGATGATCAAGGTGTCGCCGGTGCGCGCCGGCGGGAACACGGTGGTGTCGCCCAGCTTGGATATCGGGTCCGGCAGGCTCGATGTGGACCCTTTGAAGGTGACGCGCCATTCCGGCTGCGCCTTCCAGCTGACATCGCCATTCTTGTCCGGCTCGGTGGCGGCATAGGTGCTGATGATCATCCCGCCGCGTTTCGAATAGTCCAGCGGCTGAAACAAGTCTTGCGCCATGGTGCCATAGACGCAGATATCGTCCGATTGATCGCATTGGCCATTATTGGCCAGGCCGCGTTGCATGGCGACGCCGTTGGCCACGGTAAAGGCGATGCGATCCAATAAGGCCGCGGCACGAAAATACTGATACACCTCGACGCAGGCGAAGATCATGAAGACAGCGACCGGCAGGACCAGCGCAGCTTCGACCGCAGCGGCGCCGCGTTGCCAGATCCGTTTTTGGCGTAAGCGATGAGGGGCAGGCATGATCATGGCTCGTTCTGAATGATGACGGTACGTTCGAAGCGCAGCAGTTGCATGCCTATCCACGCCATGATTCCGGAGAACCCCGGGCGATCGAAGCCCAGGCGATAGATGACAATGTCTCCACGGCCGCCCGCATCGCATACGGGCACATAGTCGGGATCATCGACATCGGGCAGGTCGTTGTTGCCGCCCGGGCTGTAAACCCTGACATCGACGCGCAGGCGGGCCGCGTCGTCTACCCAACTGCCCATGCGGTCTTCAAAGATGCGGCGCACGGCCTCTTCACAGGTCTGCCCGGCAGGCACACCCAACTGGCCTATGCGCGCGATGCGCGAGGCGGTGGCCTCCAGGCTGGAATCCGCCCACATGACGATGCCCATCTCCAGGGACAAGAACAACACCAGGATCGCAACCGGTGCGACCAGCGCGAACTCCAGCGCGCTGACGCCGCGCGATCCCCTGCGCAGGATGACCGACCATGCTCGGGACAAGGTGGGCGTGTGCATGATGGGGTTCCTGCATGCACGCTTATTCGGTTGCGCCGGTGCCCGCCATGCGCCGGCGAACCTCGCGATAGAAGACGAGATTGTCCTGGACGCTGGTGCGCGGCATGTCGCCGATGAGTATGCTTTCGGCCGCGTCGTCGCGCCCCATCATGGCATAGGCCAGCGCCAGGTTCTGCCGGCCTTGCGGCAGGGCGGCGGGCACCCCCATGACGTCCAGCAGCACGTTCACGCCTTCGCGTGGCTTGCCGCTAAGCGACAGCGAAAGCCCCAGGTTGCTGCGCAAGGCGGGATCGTCGGGGTGGCTTTCCAGCCCGCGACGGTAGGTCGCCTGGGCCAGATCATGCTGGCCCGACAAGTCGTAGGCGACGCCCAGGCCGGCCAGCGCCAACGGAAGGTCCGGCCGCTGGGCCAGTATGGCCTGGTAGCGTGCGATGGCTTGCGGGAAGCGCCGGCTGCGTATATCCATGCGCGCCAGGCCCATTTGGGCGTCGAGCAGGCCGGGGCTGCGTTCCAGTGCCGTTTCGTAGGCGCGTCGGGCTTGCGTCATGTCGCCCGCCAGGTACATCGCGTCAGCCAAGCCCAGCCAACCGCCGATGATATCGGGCCGCGATGCCGTGATGCGCGTGTATAGCGAGATGGCGACGTCCAGGTCGCCGCTCGCCAGGGCGCTGGCGGCGATGCGCAGTTCGCCCGCCTGCATGGCGCTTTCGTCCAGGGCGGAAGTCAGGGGTTGCACCTTCTGTTCGCGCATGGGAGCGCAGGCGGCGAGGAACAGGCAGCAGGCCAGGCAAAACACGATTCTCATGGAAGGACCCTTTGTGGTTATTTTCCGAACACCTGCATCAGGTGCAGCACCGAAGGCCCGGCCGCCACGATCAGCACGGTGGGCAGAATGAAAAGCATCATGGGCAAAGTGATTTTGGTCGCCAGCTTGGCCGCGGCCTCTTCGGTGCGCATCAGGCGCGCGGTGCGTTCACTGCGCGACAGGACTCGCAGCGCCTGGCCTATGGGCGTACCGAACTGGCGTGATTGCACCAGCGTCGACACCAGGCTGCGTATGGACGGCAGTCCTATGCGATCGGCCAGCTGATGCAGCACTTCGGTGGTGTCTCCACTAAGCTGCAGCTGCCCCGACGTCAACGAAATTTCATCCGAAAGTTCGGGGGCGAGAAAGGCCAGTTCGTGGGCGACCCGGTTCAGTGCGGCATTCAATCCCAGCCCGGCGTTGGTGCACACCACCAGCAGGTCCAGGGCATCGGGGAAGTTGCGTTCAATGGCTCGTTGACGGCGCGTTACCAGCTTGTCCAGCACCAGGCGCGGCAGTAACAGGCCGAGGTAGCCGCCAAGAATGAGGCTGCCGGCCTGCAAGGCCATCTGCCCGTGCAGGGCGGGCCACGCCAATGCCATCACCGCGCTGACGAACAGCAAGGCTGTGCCGGCGGCTATCCCCATTAGGGCGGGCAGGGCGCCGGCCTGGCGATAGCCGGCGGATACCAGCTTGCGGCCCATTTCCTTGCGCTGCGCCGCGTCGAACAGAGGAAGCCGCGACCCCAGCGCCTGGAGCAGCTTGCCCAGGGCGTTAAGGGGATTGGTCGTTGTTGCGGCTGCTTGTCCGTCAGTTTTGCCGACGCCGTGGCCAGTGCTGGACAGCCGTCGGCTGACACGGGATCGCACACCGTCGCGCCCATAGATATACAGCGCGGCCGCACAGATGACCAGTATGGTGGCGACCAGGCTCAATCCATCCAGAGAGTCCAGCTGCATATCAGACCTCCAATTTGGCGATCTTGCGTATCGCCAGCGAGCCGATGATCAGCATGGCTGCGGCCACCATCAGCATCATGTTTCCCGTCGGGGTATCGAACAGGACCGCCACATAGCTTGGGTTGGTCATCGACATGATGATCAGGATGAAGACCGGGATGACGGAAATGACTGCGCCGGCCAGACGTCCTTCGGCCGTCAGGGCGCGGGTCTTCAGGCGCAGGTCGCGCCGCGAACGCACCACATTGGCCAGATTCGACAAGGTCTCGCTGAGCGAGCCACCGGTTTCCCGTTGTAGCAGCAGGCAGACCGCCAGAAATGAAAAATCGGGCAGCTGTATGCGCGCCTCGGCCTCTTCCAGCACGGTGGCCATATCGTTGCCGAGATACAGGTTGTCGCCGACACGGCGAAACTCCGGCCCGGCGGGCGCGCCGAATTCCTCGCCAATGCCGCGTATGGACTGAGTCACCGGCACCCCGGCCTGGCTGGCCCGTATGATCATGTCCAGAATATCGGGCAGTTGCTCCAGGAACGCCAGGCGGAATTTCTCGTTCAGGCGACGGTACACCGCAACCGCGACGACCGCCGGCGTGGCCAGGGTTAGCAAGACTTTCGCCCACCACGGCAGGGGCAGATACAGCACGCTCAAGGCCGCCATGGCGATCAGCGCTATGAATACGGACGCCGCCACGGTGTAAACGCCTCGCTTGCCGCTGACTGTTTCGATACGGCTGATATAGCGGCCCAGCGTGCCCATGGATGCCCGCCGGTGGCGGCGGCGCGCGTCGCGTTCTGCACGGCCCAGGTCTTCGATCGCCTGCAGCGCCCGCGGGTCGCCTATGAGCTGGGCAGCGTTCTTCAGCCGGTCCCGGACCCGGCCGGCTGGTCGCTGGCGCAGGGCTTTCTGCAAGGTCATGATGAACAGGCCAAGGAGCACGAATGCGAGAAAGGCCATGATGGCGACGAGATCGGCAGTGCTCATAAGCGTATCGCCTCGGCCAGTTGCGCTTCAAAACCATGGTAGCGCGCGCGGTCGGAAAAGGCCGGGCGCAGGCCGGTGCCATCGTAAGACCCTTGCACTTCCACCCCGTAAGATGTTGGATCGAAATTGAAGCGGAACAGGTCCTGCGTGATGATCACATCGCCCTCCATGCCCAGGATCTCGACCACGCTGGTGACGCGACGGGCCCCGTCGCGCATGCGCTCGGCTTGCACGATCAGGTGCACGGCGCTGGCAATCTGGCGCCTGATGGAGTACAGGGGCAGATTGCCATTGGCCATCATGACCATGCTTTCCAGACGCACGATAGCGTCGCGCGGCGTGTTGGCGTGCAAGGTGGTCATGGAGCCGTCGTGGCCGGTATTCATGGCCTGCAACACATCGAAGGCTTCCGCGCCGCGGGTCTCGCCCAGGATGATGCGATCGGGCCGCATCCGCAGCGCGTTGCGCACCAGGTCGCCTTGCGTCACGGCATTCAGGCCTTCCACATTGGGTGGGCGGGTTTCCATGCGCACGACATGCGGTTGCTGCAATTGCAGCTCGGCGGCATCTTCGATGGTCACGATGCGTTCCGTCGCATCGATATAGTGCGACAAGGCATTCAGCAAGGTGGTCTTGCCGGACCCGGTGCCGCCCGAGATG
>JAEWEH010000232.1 GCA_023389535.1 Pseudomonadota bacterium | reverse complement strand
GGCAGGCCGATGCAGGTGAAAGTGAACAGATTGCGCCAGCCTTCGAAGTTCATTTCGGGAGTGAACAGAAAGCCGAAAAACAGCACCAAGGTGTATACCGCCATGATGATGGCGGTGACGCGCTGGGCGATGAAGTCGATCGTGCCGTAATGTGCGCCCACGACCAGGCGCTTGGTTCCGATGCGTTCTTGTGCTGACATTACCACGCCCCAAAAAGTTTAAGGCCGAAAACGACCGTAAGCGCCAGGCTGACGCCCAGCACGATGCCGGCCGACTTCTGGGCGGAAATTTTATCCATGCCGATATGCAGGTCCAGCACCAGGTAGCGGATGCCCGCACAGAAGTGATGCAGGTAGCCCCAGATGATGGCAAGCAAGACCAGCTTCAGTAACGGGTTCGAGGCCCAGGCCTGCATGCTGGCGTAGCTGTCGGCCGAGGTCACGCTGAGCGCGAACAGCGGCAGGATCACCAGCGGAAGACAAAGGAACAATAGTGCGCCGCTGATGCGGTGCAGAATTGAAGTTTTACCGGCAAGCGGCAGGCGGTAGCTCAGAATCTGCGGAACGCTTATGTTGCGAAACTGCGGACGCGGCTTTGAAGCTGAATCGGACATGATGGCCTCGAGTTAAACAAAATAATTTATTGCAAAGCGCTACTGGCATTTTCGCCGATTTAATGCGCAGGTATCAAATCGGCCGAAAACCCGTTAATTTAAACTGTTCCGGTAATGAAAGCGTTCGGTCACATAAAGACCCCTGCGCACTTCCATGGGACGGTCTCCGTACGTGTACGAGACGCGTTCGACCTGCAACAAGGCGCTTGCGGGCGCCACTTGAAGCAATTCCGCCTGGTCGGCCGTGGCCGAGACAGCTTTGATCTTTTCTTCGGCCCTGACCATGCTGACGCCAAATTCCGACTCGAACAAAGCATACAAGGGCCCCCGGTAGCGGACCAACGAGTCGGCCGTCAGGGCACGGAAAACCTGCCCCGGCAGCCAGATGTCGTCCAGTATGGTGGGGGTCTGATCGAAAAACAGCAGCCGGCGCAGGTTGACGACGGACTCGCCGCTGCGCAATTCAAGCAAGGTGGAAATATCGGCAGGTGCTTTCACCCGCCGGCAATCCAGGATCTGGCTGCCCGATGCTGTTTGCTTGCCGTCGTCGGGCGTCAGGCGCAGGAACCGGAAACGGACCTTGGCTTCGTTGTGCGTGGCCACGAACGTACCCTTGCCCTGGCGCCGCAGCAATAGATTTTCGGCGGCCAGTTCGTCGATGGCCTTGCGCACGGTGCCCTGGCTGACCTGGAAACGGGCCGCCAGTTCCAATTCGCTGGGGATGGCTTCCCCGGGTTTCCATTCGCCGCGGTCCAGGCCTTGCAACAACAACCCTTTGATTTGCTGATACAAAGGACTGAAAGCCGCGCTGCTTGAAGAGCGATCGGCTGATGGGCCTCGATCAGAAAGGGGTGAATCGGACATGACGCTGCGACAATAGAGTGTCGTGGGGTTGGCAATAAAAAGGCAAAGTAAAACGCCTGCTATTTTCGCACGCCCTGGGATTTCTGTCTAACACTCTTCTGTCTTATATAAGATATAAGATGTTTGACGCAAGCCTTGTTTTTCGCTACTCTACCCCGCCGCACCCGTAGAATTTTCGGGCGATCCCATCATTTCCGGCGACAGTCCAGCCTCAGTGCCCCGTTTGGTGAATTCGCAGCCGTTCGCAGGCATGCAACGAACAGACAGGACATGCGCCGGCCTTGGCGGCAAAGCGCCCATTTTAAGATGGGCGCCAAAGAATTACACTGTTGCCTGCTCATCATTCCTTGGTTTGCCTCTTCATTCATCACTTCACTCATTGTTAACATCTACCGGGAGATAGTTCATGTCCAAACCCGCCATGCGCGTCGCCGTTACCGGCGCAGCCGGCCAGATCGGATACGCCCTGCTGTTTCGCATTGCCTCCGGCGAAATGCTGGGCAAAGATCAGCCAGTCATTCTTCAGTTGCTTGAAATCCCTGACGAAAAGGCGCAAAAGGCGCTGCAAGGCGTCATGATGGAACTGGACGACTGCGCTTTCCCCTTGCTGGCCGGCATGACCGCCCATAGCGATCCGCGCGAAGCCTTCAAGGATGCGGACGTGGCCCTGCTGGTAGGCGCCCGCCCACGCGGTCCCGGCATGGAGCGCAAGGACCTGCTGCACGTCAATGCCCAGATCTTCACGGCTCAGGGCAAAGCGCTGAACGACGTCGCCAGCCGCAACGTGAAAGTCCTGGTCGTGGGCAACCCCGCCAACACCAATGCCTACATCGCCATGAAGTCAGCGCCGGACCTGCCGGCCAAGAACTTCACCGCCATGCTGCGCCTGGACCACAACCGCGCCTTGTCGCAACTGGCCGCCAAATCCGGCAAGCCGGTCGCCGAGATCGAAAAGCTGATCGTCTGGGGCAACCACTCCCCCACCATGTATCCCGATATCCGCTTCGCCACGGTCGGCGGCCAGAGCCTGGCCGGCCTGATCAATGACGACGCCTGGAACCGCGACACCTTCATCCCCACCGTGGGCAAGCGCGGCGCCGCCATCATCGAGGCGCGCGGCCTGTCTTCCGCCGCCTCGGCCGCCAACGCCGCCATCGACCATGTGCGCGACTGGGTGCTGGGTTCCAACGGCAAATGGGTCACCATGGGCATCCCCTCGGACGGCTCTTACGGCATCCCTGAAGGCATCATCTACGGCGTGCCCGTCACGACCGCCAATGGCGAATACACCCGCGTGGAAGGCCTGGACATCGACGCCTTCTCGCGCGAGCGCATGGACTTCACGCTGAAGGAATTGCTGGAAGAGCGCGACGGCGTGCAGGACCTGCTGAAGTAAGCCTGCGGCTTAGGTCCGGCCGGATCCCCGCCGGCCGGGCCGTGTTGCATTCAGTTCATCGCCCCTCGGAGAACGGACATCCGTTTTCCGAGGGGCGTTGCTTTATGCGGCGTCATCGGAAGCAGCTCCGTGTCCGACCGGGACGGAGGCTGGAGCGAGAAATCGGCGACCCCACCCGCCCCTGACCCAATTACGGCTCGATCGGCGGCAGTTCATCCGCCAATATGCGCAGGGCGCCTTGCAAAGCGCGTTCGTACCGTTGCTTTTCCGTGGCGATGGATGCCTTATCCCAGGTGTAGAAGCCCTGCCCGGATTTCATGCCCAGCCTTCCGCTACGCGGCTTATCCGCCAGCACGGGGTAAGGCTCCGAGGCCTTGGACAAGGAGGGATAGATGGTGGCTGCCGCTGCTGCGTGCACATCCCACCCCGCGTGCTCTTTCTGCAGCACGGGGCCGGCGGCCAGGTAGCGGAAACCAAAGCCGAAGCGCACGGCCGCGTCGATGTCTTCCGGGGTGGCGATGCCTTCCTGTATCAGTGCGAACGCCTCGCGCGC
Source organism: Pseudomonadota bacterium (assembly GCA_023389535.1). Lineage (GTDB taxonomy): Bacteria > Pseudomonadota > Gammaproteobacteria > Burkholderiales > Burkholderiaceae_B > UBA6240. Next base: position 1,138 of record JAEWEH010000232.1, on the reverse strand, counting down.
CAATGCGTGCTGCAGCCGGTTGCCGATAAAGCCCGGCACATCCTTGCGGACCATGATGGGCACAGAACCGCAACGCCGCATGAATGCCGATAGCGATGTCGCGGCGCCCTGGTCCGTATCCGGCCCCCAGACTATTTCCACCAGGGGAACAATATGAGCAGGCATGAAAAAGTGCAGGCCCATCATGCGCCCACGGGTCGGCAAGCCCTGCGCGATCTGGCTGATGGGAAAGCTGGAACTATTGCTGGCCAGTATGGTATGGGGCGCGGCCCTGCCAGCCAGCGACTTGAACAGGTCGCGCTTGATATCCAGCGATTCGGGCACGCATTCAACCATCAGATCCACGCCCGCCCAATCGACGTCGTCGATGGACGCGGCCAATGTCAGCAGGCCCGCTTGACCTTCCTTGCCGATCGCCCGCAAGCTGGCGGCGACTTTATCGTGGATCGCAGCGTGCGCGGCCTGCCTGGGCTCGACGATGGTCGTCTTGCACTGCGCCCGCAGCAGTACGACCGCCACATCCGCCCCCATGGTGCCGCCGCCCACCACGACGGCCCGAACCGCGCTGGGCGCACCCAGCCATTGGTCTTCTTGCATGCTATTCCTATGTTCAAGTACAGGGCGCCTGCCCGGCGCCGCGCCGTGTGTGATCTTACTGCACGGATCCTCGTGGCGGCACATCAGCGATGCCCATGCGCTTGAGCTTGCGCCACAGCGTGGTACGGCTGATGCCCAGGCGCTCGGCCGCCAATTCCCGGTTGCCACCGCATTCGGCCAACACGGTCCGTATGAATTCCTGCTCGGCGTTGTCGCGGCTATCGCCCAAAGATTGCTCCGCCGGGGCATCCCGGCCCGCAAAAAGTTCTGGCGCGATTTCCTTAAGCGTTTCCCGGTCGATGCCCTGCCCCGTTTGATCGAGACCGCGGAACACCATGGTGCGTTCGATCACATTTTCCAATTCACGGATATTGCCGGGCCAGGCATAGCCTTGCGCGGCCTCGACGATGGCCTGGATCAGCGCATCATCGGCCAGGCGACGGTTGTTCAGCCTGCCGGCGTCTTTCTCGGCCAAATGGCGCGCCAGCAAAGGCAAGTCACCATGGCTCTCTCGCAGCGGCGGCAAGGGCAACAGCAGTAT
>JAEWEH010000152.1 GCA_023389535.1 Pseudomonadota bacterium | reverse complement strand
GCCCAAACCTGAATTGTTGCGCTCGTACACTGCCATCAGCGCCCCCAGCGCGGCGAAGGTCGCTGCCACGGAATCGGCCATGGCAAACGAAGAGCTCAAGGTTGGAGGACCGTCCGGGAATCCCGTGAACGAAGGGATGCCGGAGTATGCCTCGGCCACCGTGCCATAGCCGCCCCGCGACGCATACGGACCGCTTTGCCCATAGCCGGAAACACGCACAAGAATAATGCCGGGGTTGATTTGCTTGAGCACGTCATACCCCAAGCCCCAGCGCTCGAACGTACCCGGCCGAAAATTCTCGACCACGATATCGGCGTTCTCGACCAGGCGCTTGAGCAGCTCTTGGCCTTCCGGCTTGGACAGGTTCAAGGTGACGTTGCGTTTGTTGCGTCCGATGACCTTCCACCATAGGGACTTTCCGTCCTTTTCCGGCGGCCGCGCGCGCATGGCATCCCCGTGAACCGGGTGCTCCAGCTTGATGACATCGGCCCCGAAGTCAGCCATCAGCGTGCAAGACAGCGGCCCGGCGATCATTTGGCCCGCGTCGATAACGCGCAAGCCCTTCAAGGGCCCAGAGAGATTCTTAGAAGTGCTGTTCATAGTTTGTGATCCAGGAAAACCTGTAAAGCGCAGAGGGAAAAATCCTTTTGTATTGAATATTGCTAATGTACGAACATTGAGATTTAACCATACAATCCAAAACAAGTCACTGACGACGTGATCAAGTTTTCAAAAAACACGCTTAGATATACGTTTTAGTAGCGCGGCCAGGGCGTTCCCCCGCGGCGTAGAAAAGTCCACATATGCACCTAGCCGTGCGCCTGGCCGCAGATTTAGAAAAAATATGTGGAAAGATGCAGTGGAACAGCCCGCAATTCGCGGGCTGTCGATACTGGGCCGGTTGCCGGAGGCAAACCTGCCGCTGATCGAGCCCACGCTCCGAGGACAAATCGGCATCGCTCAAGGCTTGTCGGCGCTGGACCTGCAACAGGCCAGCCGCATGTGCAGGGTTTTAAGCGCCCGCCCGCAGGATTATTTCAAACGCTACGACCTGCTGTTGACGCCCACTGTTCCCATCCCCGCCTTCGAAGCAGGCAAGGCCCTTCACAACCAGTTTTCCACCTCTAACGCACTGACGCGACGGAACTCATGCTCGTTGTTTGTGACGACAGTCCATCCCTTTGCACGGGCATGTGCTGCTATCCATAGATCGTTATTACCAATGATGCGCCCTTGTTTCTCCAATTCGGCGCGGATCTGGCCATAGTGTTCGCCCACTGATGCATCCACTTCTGCAATGGCAATGACCGAAGCCAAGTTTTCAATTATCTGCACAGCCTTGCTTGCCGCCCGGCTTTTCTGCGCACCATACCGCAGCTCGCCATAAGTGATGGCGGACATCGCCAGTTCGCCCGCGGCGTGCTGCGAGAAGCGCTCGCGGACCGCCGGAGGGTTGTGCTTGGCGATATAAATACAGATGTTGGTATCAAGCAGATAGCGCACGCCCATTAGAACGCGTCCCGCTCTTGCGGCAGTGCATCTTGCCGCTCCGCTTCCATAAAGTCTTCGGGCAGCGTTGAAAGTAAATCAAAAATAGCCGCGCCATTGTCAGGGCGCGCGCGCAAGACGACTTCGTCGCCGCGGCGGAAGATCTCCACCTCGCTTCCTTCGAAACGAAATTCCTTGGGCAAACGGACCGCTTGGCTGCGGCCGGTCATAAAAAGCTTGGCTGTCGTCATTGTGAACTTCCTCGACACAGATACATTGGTAGATATCAATGATATCTATCATCGTATAAAAAATCAATCTACGCAACGCAACACCATGCAGGCCTGCGTATCGCATAGCTTCGCAATGTTTACGTGTGAGCCTATGAACGATCACGCACGCGATACTCCGCCGTGCAGCAATCGTTGAGTGACTCCTGCGGATCAAAGGCCGAGAATCTTTGACGACAACCCCTCGCTGACAGCGCAACCGGCGTAACTCGTGAAACGGCCAAACGCTTGGCTGATTACCTTGGCGTCGATGAAACACAAGCCATCCATATGGCTTTGCACGATCTCGCCACCAGGGTGTTGCCTCAATATGAAGCTGACGATGGCCCGCTGATTACCGCCCAACTACGCCAAATCAAGAAGCAGACGCCGCAGGGCAAGAAGCGGTCGGTGCGTAGCACTTTATTTGATTCAGAAAAGGCATGATGCCCGTTTGGTGGGCAGAGCCCAGCGCCGGCGATACTGTCTGGTGCCACTTTCCCGACTACATTCATGCGCGCCCCAAGCCCAGGCCGGCGCTGATTCTGGTGGTTTTCGACGATGACGCACCGGAATTTCACGTTCGGGTCGCCTATGGGAGAAGCCAGCGTAGCACTCAATTGCACAAAGGTGAGTTTTCCATTCTGCAATCAGTAAATCCCGCCGCCTATCAGGCTGCGGGGCTTAGTTACCATACCAAGTTTAACTTGCGGCAAGCCATCGACCTGCCTTATACAAGCGAATGGTTCTCCGTGCCACCGGCCGCGCCGCATGGCCAGTCACCCAAGCTGGGCACCTTACATCCCTCTTTGGTGCCGGTTGTACAGGCAGCGTACCGAGCCATCGCCACCAAAAAGCACTAAAGGGCCCGACGCTTAGCTCACGACAGTCATCGGTATAAGTCAATGGGTCAGCGTCATCTGGGCGATGTATCCGGATCGCGTCTCTCCGGCGGATTTAGCTCGCCGATCCAGGAGCGCCAGAATCCTGCGCGGCAAAGTGATGTTGACGCGTTCAATCGTATCGTCAATCGACGCAGGATCAACCTCCACTATTGCCCAGATCCAGCCATGGTACTCCCCTGTTTTCTGCAGGTCTGTGATGCTGGATGGCTTCGGAATGCTTTCGCCATTCGCGATAGACGCCTCGATCCATGCCGCGATGGCTTCCTTTGCGTTCTCGATGGCCTGATCAATGCCTGTGTCCGCAGCGGAGAAGCAACCCGGAAGGTCTGGCACAACCACTCCCCACGCTGTAGCGCCGCTGCCCGGCTCAATGGCGATCGGATATTTCATGACACGTTCCTTACTTTATTCCCGCCTGACGCAATATTCTGCTGACCAAGCCGATTCCCAGGTCTTTCTTTGGATGAGGAATACTGATATGGCCGGGCAACGAGCAATGATGGAATACATGGTGCGACCCTTTGATGCTTCGGAGTTGCCATCCGTGCTGCTCGAATTTCTTGGTGAGGTCCTTGCCGTTCATGTGTATTATACACACCACGTGTGAATCGCAAAGGAATATTAAAAGGCCCGGCGCATAAACGCCGGGCCCTTTGCCATCCATAGATCTACAGCGGGTTTTACGCCCCTACAACACTTACGCCCTATAAATGGGCTCCGGCTGCTCCAGGAAAGAACGCAGGATGTGATACACCATCATGTAGTTCTTCTGCTGGAAGCTGGCATGCGCAATGCCGGGCATGATGGCGAACTGCTTGTCGGTATTGGGCAGCTTCACATAGAAGTCCAGCAGATCTTCCAGCGACGCAATGCCGTCGTATTCCCCACGCATGACGATGGTCGGCGCCATGATCTTGGCGGGGTCAACCACCGGCAGGTTCTGGCACATGTCGACGTAAGTGCCATTGGGCATTTCGCTGTCCAGTGCCAGGATTTCGTCGGCGAAGCGGTCCACCACGCGCGGGTCGGCGGTGCCGGGGTGGTCGCGCTCGAAGATGCCATGGACGAACTTGCGGTCTATGGGGCGGGTAACGGACGCCTTGAACTGCGGCAGCTTCTTGGTCCGGTCGGCCAGCGTGGGGCTGCCCTTGCCGGTGTACACGAAGGCGTCCAGCGCCAGCCTGCCGACGCGATCAGGATGGTTTTGCGCGAACAGGGCTGCACGCAGGGCGCCCGATGAAATGCCGTACAGATGCAGCGGCGTATTGCCGCGCACCGACGCAATGTATTCCGCAGCCTGGGCGCAGTTGCGCGCGCCCGTGGCAATGTCGGAATTATTGCTGCGGTCTTTGGTGGAACGGCCATAGCCTTCCATGTCCACGCACCAGGTGTTGTAGCCCAGGCGCGCGAAATATTCCATGGCAGACGAATTCGGCCGGCCTTCGACCTGCAGGTCGAAAGTCGGGGTCGATGCCATGGATGAACCGTGCACGAACAGGATGATGCCTTTGCAGTTCGCCGGATCGCCCATGTATTTTTCGCGCAAGAACAGGCGCGTGCCGTCTTTTTCCGACCAGTGGTCCTGACTTTGCACGGTGGTTTCTTCAATTATTTCAGACACTGTTTACTCCTTTGTGGATACATAAGCAATCAAGTCGACGATCAGTTCCGCGCCCGGAACAAAAAGCGACGGGTTGACCTGAACGGACGAAAACGGAAGCCCGACATCGCCGATCCGGTCGCGCCATTTTTCATAGGCATGTGTAAAGGTGGACAAGTCGGTCTGGAAATGCAGTGCACGCACCACATTGTCCAGATCACTGCCGCCGGCCGCCAGAATCTTGCACGCCTTTTCAAGGATGTCGGCCATTTGCGCGCCGGTGGAGTCATCGAAATAAGGCGTGCCGGCACTGATTTGCGCGGCGGGCGCCAGGCCTTCGCCGTCTATGGCCATCAAGCCCGCGCAAAACAGCAGGTCGTCGAAACGACGCGCTGCCAGCATGTTGGGGCAGATCAATTCGACATCGCAATCGATGTCCACCACCCGATCGCGCGCACTGGCATGCGCGGCAATAACGTTCACCTCGAGCGTGGCATCGCGCGTACCAAAGGCGGGATGGCGCACCGGCACTATTGTGGTCGGCGGCGCCTTGCCATCGAAGGCCGCCTGCCAGACTTGCCAGAATGCGGGCAAATCGGCTTCATGGCTAAGATAGACCTGGGCCTTAAGAATCAAGCCCATTTCGCTGCCCCCGGCTTCGAGCGCCGGCACCAGCCTTTCGCGGATCAAGTAATCCGTTTCCAGCTTGATCCGCGTGCCTTTCCATAGCTGCGTATCCGGCACGCGCGCCTGCGGCGCAATATTGCCGCTGCTGTCGCGCGCCAGCTGCCCGGCGACGAAAATCAGGTCCCCCGCGCGCAGGCAGGGGCTGTAGCC
>JAEWEH010000086.1 GCA_023389535.1 Pseudomonadota bacterium | reverse complement strand
GTGTATCTTTGGGAGCGAACAGAGCCGCCCAACCCACTGCTTCAAAGCCTGGGTAGCCTGATTCGGCCACGGTCGGCACCTTGGGTAATTGGTCCACGCGGTTTTTAGTGGTGACGGCCAGGGCGTTGGCGCTGCCGGATTGGATATGGGGCAGTGCCGCCGTTACCGAGTCCACCATCAAAGGTACGTGATTGCCAAGGAAGTCGGCCTGCGCCGGCCCGCTGCCTTTGTACGGAATGTGCCGCATTTCGATGCCTGCTGCGTGCTTGAACATTTCGGCCGAAAGGTGTTGGGTGCCGCCTATGCCGGCGCTGGCGTAGGCCAGGCTGTCTGGTTCGGCCCGGCTTTTTTCGGCAAGCTGCTGCAGCGATGTGATGCCGGATTTCGGATTGGACAGGAACACCAACGGCACCGAGAAAATGCCGCTGATGGCGGTGAAGTCATCGGCCAGCGAATAGCCGGGTGCCTTGTACAAGGTCTGGTTCACGGCCGCCGCGCTGCCGCCAACGACCAGGGTGTAGCCGTCCGGCTTGGCGCGTGCAACGAACTGCATGCCGATATTGCTGCCGGCCCCGGCCTTGTTTTCGACCACGACGGGCTGGTTGATTTCTTTCGCCAGTTTGTCGGCGACTTCGCGGGCGAAAATATCGGTCGCCTGGCCGGGAGGGAAAGGCACGATGAGCGTGATGGGCCGATCCGGATAAGCCGCATGTGCCATGCCGGCTGCCGTCAGTAACGCAATGGGCAGAACTGTTTTCTTGAGGGTGCCGGTAATGGCTGATAAATGGCGCATGCAAAATCTCCGTGGTGACGCGCATAAGTCGGAAAGCTGACCATGCATGATAACTGAAGCAAATTTGACTCCAGAATCCAACACAATCAAAGACTTGTGTTGCTATCGCTGGGCGCCGTCGGCATAATTCGGGGTTAACCCTAGTACCCAGCTTGAGAGCCTGATCTTTTGGCCGCGATGGGGCGGGTCGGTTCCCATTTTCCCTGCCTACCCCATGCTTGAAAGCAGCTATAGCGACGTCCTGGTCCTCCTTTCCCTGCTCGTGGCCATCTTGGCCTCGTATACCGCGCTCGATATGGCTCGCCGTATCAGTACGGCCGGCCGTCGCAGTGCACTGGGCTGGTGGTTCGGCGGGGCGTTTTCCATGGGGCTGGGCATCTGGTCCATGCACTTCATAGGCATGCTGGCCTTCAGCCTGCCTATCGACTTGGGCTACGACCCGTGGATCACGCTGGGCTCGCTCATCATTGCCATTGCGTCGTCGGCATTTGCGTTATGGGTGGCCTGTCGCAAAGAGCTGGCTTGGGGCAGGCTCTGTGTTGGCGCCGTGGTCCTGGGTTCCGGCGTGGCCGCTATGCATTATTCCGGCATGGCGGCAATGCGCATGGCGCCCGGCATCATCTATGACCCGGTGCTGTTTGTGCTGTCCATTGTGATTGCCGTCGTGTCCTCCGGTGCGGCGCTCTGGATGGCGTTTCGCTTGCAGCATCGCTCGTTGCGCGCGCCATGGCTGCGGCTTGGCGCGGCGGCCATCATGGGCTGCGCCATTGCGGGCATGCACTACAGCGGCATGGCTGCCGCACAATTTCCGCTTGGCAGCATATGCGGCGCAGCCCGCTTTGGCATGGACGCCCATTGGCTGTCGGTGCTGGTGACGCTTATAACGGTGGGCGTGCTGGCGATGGCCCTGGTGATTTCGGTATTGGACAGGCGGCATGAATCGTATGCCGGCGCCTTGAACGAATCACTGAGCGCGGCCAATCGCAGGCTGCGGCATATGGCCCTGCATGATCCCTTGACGGGCCTGCCGAACCGCGCGCTGCTCGAAGATCGTATCGAGCAGGCCAGGCAGGGCGCCATGCGCAGCAATGCTCGCTTCTCTGTGCTGTTCATGGATCTGGATGGCTTCAAGGCCATCAACGACGCTCATGGGCACCGCGTGGGCGACCTGCTCCTGGTCGAAACCGCGCGAAGAATGCAGGACTGCGTGCGTGGCGGCGACACCGTAGCACGCCTGGGCGGGGACGAATTCGTCGTGCTGACCGACAAGGGCGACCCGGACGATATCGCGACTTTGGCCGCAAGGATCGCGGCCGTCATCGCCGAGCCGTTCAAGATCCATAAATTCGAGCTGCGGCTCTCTGTCAGCATAGGCATCTCGGTCTATCCGATGAACGGGTCCGGCGCACGCACGCTATTGACCAACGCTGACGCGGCGATGTACCACCGCAAAGGCGCGGGCCGCAATGGCTATTCCTTTTTCGACGCATCCATGGCGGTCGACGCAGACGATTATCTGCAGTTGGTGAATGATTTGCGTTTTGCCGTGGAGCGAGGCGAACTGGTGCTGCATTATCAACCCAAGTTCGACGATCCCGGCGGGCCGGTGATGGGAGCAGAGGCATTGGTGCGCTGGCAGCATCCGGTCCGGGGCATGGTTCCGCCCGACAAGTTCATCCCGGTGGCCGAGAAAACAGGCATGATCGTCGCCATCGACAACTGGGTGCTGGACGAAGCGTGTCGCCAGCTCAAGGCCTGGCGCGCCACCAAAGAAGGGGCTGGCTGGACCATGGCCGTCAACTTGTCTGCCGTACAGTTCAACCATGCCGAGCTCATCCAGACCGTCCGGCAGACGCTAGACCGCTATCAACTGCCACCGGCCAGCCTTACGCTGGAAATCACTGAGTCCACCGCAATGCGCAACGTGGATGCAAGCATGGGCATATTGCAACGGCTGGACGAGATGGGCGTCAGGATAGCGATTGATGACTTTGGCACGGGGTATTCAAGCCTGCTTTATTTGAAACGCCTACCGGCCAGCGAGCTGAAAATCGACCGCGGCTTCGTGCGAGAGCTGGTACGAGACACCGAAGACGAAGCCATAGTGTCTGCCATCATCGCCTTGGGCAAGACGCTGAAGCTGAATATCGTCGCAGAAGGCGTCGAAACGATTACCCAGCAAAGTCTCCTGACAGAATTAGGCTGTAATTCCCTTCAGGGCTATTTATTGGGACGCCCGGCGCCTGCCGCGGACTTCATGCGGGCGGCGTTGGCGTGTCAGGCCAAGGCGACGGCCACGCCAACGCCGGCCATGGCCTAACGGCTCAGGGATTCCGGGTTGACCACGCCCTGCATGTCGCCCTTGAAGAATCGAAGGATATTTTCGAAAGCCTTGCCATAATAGGCTTCGTAATTGTCCTTTTCCACGAAACCGATATGGGGCGTACAGAGCGCATTCGGTAATCCCAACAGGGGGTGCTCGGTGCCGATCAACGGCTCGTTTTCAAACACATCGACCGCGGCATAGCCGGGCTTGCCGGCACGCAGTGCCGCTTCCAGCGCGCCAGGCTGGATAAGCTCGGCACGGCTGGTGTTGACCAGCAATGCGCTGTCTTTCATCCTGGCCAGGTCGGCGGGGCCTATGATGCCCCGGGTCCGATCGCTTAGGCGCAAATGCAGGCTCACAATGTCGCTTTCGGCGAAAAGGGCTTCTTTCGATGGGGCGATTTCAAAGCCGTCGGCGCGCGCCCGGCTGGTGGAATGTTCGCTGCCCCAGACCCATGTGTGCATGCCAAAGGCCTTGCCATAGGCGGCGACTTGCTGGCCGATGCGGCCGTAGCTCCAGATGCCCAAGCGCTGACCGCGCAGTTGCTGACCCAGGTGGCCCTGCCACAAGCCTTGCTTCAAGCGGTTGACCTCCGGCACGAAATGCCGTCGGCTGGCCAGCATCAGGCACCATGTCAGTTCGGCTGTTGCTGCGCCGTGCCCCTCGCCATCCATAACGGCGATTCCTCGATCCGTACACGCGGCGATATCGATATGGCCGGACACTTTGCCGGTTTGGCTGATAAGGCGCAGACGAGGCAGTTGGTCCAGCAATTGAGCGGTAATTTTTGTTCGCTCTCTTGTAAGCACAATCGCTTCCGCGTCATGCAGGCGCTGGGCCAATAAACCGGTATCCTTTACGTTATCGTGAAAGATCTCGACCTCGTGCTGGGTCAGCGTGTCAAAGCAGTCCAGGCTTTGCACACAGCTTTGGTAGTCGTCAAGGATGGCAATTTTCGTCATGGGCGGGTATTAAGGCGTCCGCGTACGCGGATGACCTTGTGCTGAAATGTGGATCGGGTGGAATGCAGTGTATCGCCACGGCTCTTTTCTGGCGAGTGCGGCAACCGTATTATTCCTGCGGTATTCAACAAGGTCGATCCATGCCCCGAAAGCTCAGTAATGTGCTATTTACCGCCATCAAGCGGGCGGCCCGTATCCAGCGCCAGGCATTAAAACTTGTCAACGTGCCGGTTGCCCGCAAGCCGCGCAAGGCGGTAAAGAAGAAAGCGGCGAAGCAAGCGGCCACGCGGACCGCTGCCCACAGGCCCAAGCTGCCTCCCGCCCCACTACCTTTGCCTACGGGCAAGGGCAGTTGGCAGAACTTCATACATAAGACGGCGCCGACCGGCACAGAGCTTCTGGGCCGCTTGGCCTACTGGCTGTATAGCCCGAACGGCCGCCCTGTCGCCGGGCAGCCGCTGATCATTATGCTGCATGGCTGCCAACAGACTTCGTACGAAATGGCGCTGGGGTCGCGCATGAATCGCTTGGCTGACCAGAAGGGTTTCATGGTGGCGTATCCGCAGCAAGCCAAGCGCGTGCAGCAGATGCGATGCTGGCGGTGGTTTCAGCCGGATGCGGGACACGGCCTGGCCGAGGCCGATGCAATCGCAAGCCTCGCCGTGGCGCTGGTGCACAAGTATCGGCTGGACGCAGGGCGGGTTTATATTGCGGGCTTATCGGCCGGGGCCGGCATGGCCGCCTTGGCAGCCTTGCGGTATCCAAACGTTTTTGCCGCTGTGGCAACGCATTCGGGCGCCGTGCTTGGCGCTGCCCACAACGCGGTAACGGGCTTGCGGGCGATGCGTCAAGCTAGCCCGTTGGATCCGGCTGAACTGCTGGCGCCTTTGATACCGGAACCCCAAACGTTTCCCGGCATGCCGATCATCATTCTGCATGGCGAGCGCGACCATGTCGTATCCATGCGCAATGCCGTCCAGCTTGCACAGCAGTTCAGTTATCTGAATGCTGCTTCCTCTGCCAGCGTTGCGGTCTTGGCCAAAGGGACGCACCGGGAATATATCAGGCAGGATTTTGTGAAAAGTCGGCGCATTGCGGTGCGGCTGTGCCGCTTGAAAGAAGTGGGCCATGCATGGAGCGGCGGCGATAGCAAGCTGAAGTTCAACAGCAAGCACGGACCGGCGGCATCCATGCTGATGTGGCAATTCTTCGCCATGCACAGCCGTTAGCTTGCTCACTGCGGTTTCGGATGCCGCGGCCAGGCTTGATCCTGGATCGATCCGTTTCACTGTATACGGGATTACCCTGGGTTGTTCTGCGCGCTAAGCCTGCTTTACCATACCAAACTGGTCGTACCACATTGGCATGCCACCCATGGCCGATGCGATCAACATCCAATGCAGGCCCGGGAGTGCTGCCGCATTCCCGTGGTCTCAACGCAAATCTTCAAGCCAGGAAAAAGAATGTCCCGCATTGTCAGTATTAAAGCCATCCCGCTTTCATTCAGGCTGCCCGAAGGAAAGGCCGTCACCCTGGGCATCGGCAAAACGATCAAGCGCGATACGATCATCATTCGCGTTGAAACGGAAAGCGGCGTCGTGGGCTACGGTGAATCCCACCCCGGCCGCAGCCCCGGCGCGGTGGTCAGCCTGATCGACAATACGCTTGCCCCGCTGGTCACCAACATGGATGCCTTTGACTCCAATGGCGTATGGAGCCGCATACACAAGATGCAGCTGGCAAGCCATGGCATGGGTGCGGGCGCAGCACTGGCCATGTCGGGCATCGATATGGCCTTGTGGGATATCCAGGGGAAAATCTGCAACCAGCCGCTATACAAGCTGTTGGGCGGCAGCGCCAAGCCCATCAAAGCCTACGCCGGCGGCATCGCCCTGGGGTACCAAGCGCCCGAGTCGCTCGCCGAAGAGGCGCAGGCCTATATATCAGCAGGCTATAAGGCGATCAAGTTGCGTCTTGGAGACAGCGTACGCAATGACTCGGCCCGCCTGCTGAAAGTGCGCCAGGTCGTAGGCGACGACATTGACATCCTGACCGACGTGAATGCGGCTTACTCGATCGATGAAGTGCGCCAACTGATGCCGGTGCTGGAAGATGTACGGGTGGGATGGCTGGAAGAGCCCTTCGCTTGCGACAACTTCGGCGCTTATCGGGCGGCCGCGCAATTCAGCAAACGGGTGCCGATTGCAGCCGGGGAAAACCACTATACGCGCTATGAATTCGCCCGTCTGCTGGAAGACCAGGCCGTGCAAGCGTTCCAGCCCGACTTATCCAAGACGGGGGGTGTCACCGAGGCAATGAGAATCGCCGCCATGGTGTCCGCCTGGGGCTATCGCGTGCATCCGCATAGTTCTGCTACAGGGATCAATCACGCGGCATGCGTCCACATGCTTGCCGCGGTGGACAATGCCGGCTATTTCGAGGCTTGCGTGTCGCACTACAACCCATTCCGGGATATGTTCGGGCCGGCCTTCTCCATGGACGGCGACGGATCTGTCATGCCGTTGAGCAAGCCCGGACTGGGACTGGACATCGATGAAAAAGTGTTCGAGGAATTCACCTTCATTGATGGCCCGGGCTACGTGGTTAATTTCAAATAAGAAGTGATCGATTATTCGGTAAACAGGAGTCAATATGCTTAAGTTGAACAGATTCGCGCTTGCAGCAACGCTTGGCGTCGCCAGCGTCGTCAGCCCCTTGTCCTCTGCCAGTGCGGCCGAGTTTCCCGCAAGGCCGATTACTTTGGTTGTTCCCTGGAACGCGGGTGGATCCGTCGACCTGACGGGCCGTAAACTGTCCGACATCCTGGGTAAGTCGGGTGTGAAAGTCGTGGTTGAAAACGTGGCCGGGGCATCCAGCACCATAGGCTTGTCCAAGGTTGCTCAAGCGGCCGCCGATGGCTATACGGTGGGTTTGGCAACTTCATCGCTGATGGGTGTGATCGCACAGGACATGACCAAGCTGCGCGTCGATGACTTCGCCGCCTTGAATCAAACCACAGTGGAGCAGCTGATCCTGGTGGTCCCGACCGCAAGCCCGGCCAACAGCATTGAAGAATTCACGAAGCTGATGAAAGAAAAGCCGGACGGGGTGTCGATAGGCACGCCGGGCAGCAATAACGTCAACCATACATTTGCAGCCATGCTATCCAAGGCGCTCAATGTAGAATATACGAACGTTCCATACACCGGGGGCGCCAAGGTCTTGATCGACTTGGCCGGCAGCCAGATCGACGCGGCCGTGCTGAAGCCGTCGGAAACCATAGGCCAGATCAAGGCTGGCTTGATCAAGCCTATCGGGGTGTTCTCCAAGTCGCGCGTCGATATCCTGCCCGATGTCGCCACCTTCGATGAGAAGAACATTGATGTGTTCCCTTATGGTGCGCTGGAGCAGATGTCGTATCTCGTTGCGCCTAAAGGCATCCCCGGCGATGTGGCTCAGAAGCTGCAGGATCTGTTTGGAAAGGCCATCGCCAGCGATGCTTATAAGGAATTCGCGCAGCAATACGGCATGAAAGTTTCCAATCTTCGGGGCGATGCCCTGCAGAAGGAAGCCGTAGAAATACAAAATACGTTCAACACCGTGGCGCCGCAGATCTTCACCAAGCAGTAGGATCGGGCAAAGTGGGGGTTGGGTATTGCATGACAACCTCCACAACTGGTGAATATGGACTCCGATAAAGAGCTGACATCCCGCACTCTTGCCAAGATACTGTCGCTGATCGAAAAGAGAAACTACGATCCCGGCGAGCGCCTGCCGTCGGAACGCGAACTGTCCGAGCGCTTCGGGGTCGGCCGGGGCGTGGTGCGGGAAGCCTTGTCCATCCTTGAAAACTTGCGCTACCTGAAGCGCAAGCGAAACTCCGGCATGTACTTGACCTCTACCCCGGAGCGCATCAGCCTTGAAACGCTAAGCCTGTTTTCGGAACTGGGCATCAACCTGACCAAAGACAAGGTGACCCAGGCGCTGGAAGTCAAGGCCATCATAGAAGTGCAGGCCGTATTGCTGGCCTGTGAACGGCGCACGGAAGAGCAGTTAAGAGCAATCGAAGATATTGTGCGGCGCTTCGACGATGCCATAGCGGGGTCGGGTGAATCCATTGCCGACCTGGACTATGAATTCCACCTGGCTTTGTTCAAGGCCACACACAATACGGTATTGATCCAGATGGTCAATCCGTTCTATATCATGTCGGCGCGCCGTCGCGAGATGTTTTTTTCCGATGTGACGCGTTGCAGGGTATCCAACCAGCAGCACCATCAGCTGCTGGAGTGCTTGAAGCGCCAGGATGCCGCGACAGCCCAGAAGATCATGCTTGACCACATCGGCCGGGGTGAGTCCGGCCTGCTGGGCGACTGACCGCCCTTGTCTTGCTTGCCATGCTGGACGGACCGCGTGTGCGTGCCCCGCACAGACTTGCTATTGCTCGTGGGAGTCGGGCGCAATGCTTTTCAAAACATGATCAAATGTATACTCTGTTGCTGTTTGAATCAAAAGTAACATTTGTACTTGCGCGGCGGTGGGATGGACAAGATCGCGGGAGTCGCGGTCAGTCCGCCTCTCTACGTCAAAATAAAGGCTTGGGTACGTGGCGCCGCACGCTGTGCGTCTTACGCCAAGCAAAGGCGGATCTTGCCATTCTTAATGTATTTCGGGCTGGGGGCCTGGGCTATCCAGGCTGATCCTTTTGGCTTGTCTTCCGCATCGGACAAGGCCTTATCCGACGAGCTTAGCCGGGTCAGGGCCTACTTGTATCCCGTAGCGCCCGCGCCGATCACTGTTGTCTCGATAGATTATGAAAGCATCAGGGGCCTGCATAACCAAGGGCAGGGCTGGATGCGGGCCAACGACTGGCCGCTGGCATACCAGGACCACGCCCGCATTCTTCGTGACTTGATGAACCCGAAGGATACCGAGCGCCCGGCCGCTATTTTCTACGATATTTTCTTCGAACGTCCGCGTGAGTTGAGCGGGAGTATGACGCCACTGGGGCGGCTGATAAAGCGGGCCAGGCAGAACTCGCAGATGCCCGCGGTATACCTGGCCGGGGGCGGTTCCTACATGCCCATGGCCGCGGATGCTTATAAAGCGCTGGATGAGCCACCGCTCGCTGTGTCGGCCTGGGAAGGATATGGCAACTTTTATCCTTTGCATGCGATGCTTGGCGACCCGGGTGTGCCCGAGGCTTCCCCAGGCCGGGCGCCCCTGGCTGCGACGGCGTTGTACTTGGCTCTCTGTGAACGGCGCGGCCACAATTGCAACTGGGCGCAAGAACAGGATGCGGCCGCCTTGGCCTTGCAGTGGGAGGTCCTGGATAAGCCGGGCTGCAGCACCAGGGACCCCATTCAAGGATGGCAGCGGGTACTGTCCGGCATCGAAAGCATTGTCGGGCGGATGCTGGGCATAACGGATCGCTTGGACATTGCCACGCCGGCGTGCCTGCCCTTTCATCAAGTTCGTCTGGCGGATCTATACACCGAAAAGCCGGTCAGTCTCAAGCCGCCCCATCTGGCCGCCGGCGAGCCTTATGCGGTCCTGGTCGGGGTCGTGATGAAAAGTATGAATGACTATCACCAGACGCCCTTGTACGGACAGATACAGGGTGTTTATCTGCACGCCGCGGCGTTGGAGAACCTGGACCGATTGGGCGAAGGCTATATCCGCGATCGCGATATTAGGGGCTTGAGCATCGCAGTGTGGCTGTTATTGCTATCGGCCTTCTGGGTCCACAGGATATGGCGCAAAAAAGTCGTCCGTGCGCCGCGCCGGAAAGCACAGCAGCCTGCCGACACCGGGCCTAGGGTGGCGGAGCGTCCCATCCAGCCTCACGCCAGCTGGATGCGCACGGTCCGCTGGGCATTGGGGCGATTTGCGTTATGGGTGCTTTTCGCGCTCGCCATCGTGTGCCTGTATGTGAGCTTTTATGTCGTCGGCGATATCGCGCCTGAAGGCTGGCTTTCATTGATCGCCTTAGTGCCGCTGCTGCGTCAAGTGGTAGCCGGCACGGAAAATAAACTTGAACAGGGAAACGGAGAAAAGAACTGATGAAAACGGCAGTGATCTTGGTTGCGCTTGCATTAGGCGGGTTGGCAACGACGCAGCAGGCGGTGGCGCAAGCCGTGCGTATCGTCGATATTCCCAATGCCGACGACATCGAAGTGGTGGCCGTCAAAGACGGCAGCTATGTCATGGTGTCGGACTTGGGTGTCATCAAGTTCCCGTTAAAAGCCGTCCGGCAAAAAGATGGCGCCTTGCAGTTCAAGGTCGGCGGATCGGCCTACAACATTTCCAGGGCGGACGTTACGCTGTCTAATGAAAAGCTGGTCAACGATGCATGCAAGACAGTGCCGGTGACGCTCGCGGCGGATGCGCGCTCTGCAAGCGTGAAAGGAGCAGGAGAGGCGTGCAAATGAGGCGGCTTAAATCGATGCTGGTGCTGGCCTTTGCCCTGATGCTGGCAGGCTGCGCGGGAATCGCCGGAACCGGCGCTGGCAAGGAGATGGCCGGGTATCAGAACCCGGTCAATATCATCGATAACCAGCGCTTGCATCAGATGGATAGGACCATCGTGCAGGATCAGGATCTGATTGCTTACGTGGAAGGCATACGAAAGCGGCTGGAGCAAGCGCATGGCGAATCCTGCAAATGCGTAGTCCTGGTGGATTCGTTCGGAGGCTATGAGGCCTATTCCCTGTCGCATAAAACCATAGTGTTGTCGGCCGGCCTGGTCGCGCAGGCGGAATCCGAGGACGAGATCGCGGCGATTGTCGCACATGAACTCGGCCATGCGTACGAGGGCGACAACATCAAGGGGTTCTTGCAAGATGCGTCGTTATATGTGGTCAAGGCCGGTGGGTTTGCGATGGGGCAGGGCGGATACACAATGATGCTGAGCGAATACGTGGATGATGCCGCCAAGGGCCTGATCTATCGCCAATGGAATACCGAGCAGGAATCCGAGGCCGATCTGTTTGCTATGAACCTCCTGGTCAAGGCCGGCTATTCGATAGATGGATTGAAGATGGCAATACGCAGGCTGTCGGAATATGGTGCGCAAATAAACGCCGCGCGCCCGAATCTGGCTGGCGAATGCCTTAAAGACGATGGCAAGAAAATGTCTGTGAATCTGAAGGCTTGCAGCAAGCAGATCACCGGCGTCGAGCAAAGTGTTTATCAGGGCCGTGACGAGCGCCTGAAGGCAATTGTGCACGCTGCGAAGCAGTTAAAACCAGAGGACCGGCGCCGCAGGCAGGGAGCAAGGCCGCCTGATTTCGCCTCGGTGGACTATTTGTTCAGCATGAATAGCCTGGTATCGAATAATCAGGCTGCGCTCAGAAAGAGCCTGGCCAATCTTGAACGACGTTCGATGCCCGCTTCGTTGGCAGGCAATGTGGCGGTGTCCAATAAGCTGGCGGCCGCTTACGCGATGGCGGGCAATAAAATGAAAGCGGCCGCTTATATGGCGCAAAGCTTCGAGAGCCGGCCTCGGACCGCCTGGACCTTCAATGCGCTGTATAA
>JAEWEH010000045.1 GCA_023389535.1 Pseudomonadota bacterium | reverse complement strand
GGTAAGGCTTGATTGTGTCTGCGTAGCCATTCGGCCAGGTCGGCGACCTCCCGATTCGCCCACATCCAGGTTGGCCAGCGTTTGAAAGCGTGCAGGACCTCCTCGGCGCTGTTGCCGGCGTCCGGATAGCTTTTTACGTAGCGATTGACCCGGTAGCAATCGGGCCAGTCGCCTTCAACCGCGATAAAACTGCAGGCCTTCTCCTTGACGAGCCGCTTCGTCAGCGCGCAACGCCAACTGTAGAACTCGTGCGTACCATGCGACGCTTCGCCCAGCAGGACGTAGCGGGCATCGCCGATGGCGTCCAGAAGGGGAGCGAGAACATCGGCGCCGCGTAACGGGATGGAGGCGCGGCGCAGTTCCGTGGCAAGATCCGGCATGTTGGCTGCTCCTGAGTGGCGGGTGCAATGTGGGAATGAAGCGCAGGCAGCAAATTGAATGCCTGATACTGCTCACTAAGGTGGCGATCGGAACAACGATGATGCGGCGCGGGAATGGGCATTGCTGGGCGCACGGGCTTCTGTTGCAAGAACCCTTATGGCTAATATGACGCTTCGATCCAGCTCTTCCGCCGCGCTGCCCGTCTATGTCGGCTGCGCCGGCTGGGCGCTGTCTTCCAAGGTGGCCGCACACTTCCCCGGCGAGGGAAGCCATCTTGAACGATACGCACGGGTATTCTCATCGGTGGAGATTAATTCTTCCTTTTATCGTCCGCACCAGGCGAAGACGTATGCTAAATGGGCTGCGAGCGTACCGGATGCATTCCGGTTTTGCGCCAAGGTCCCCCGTACGATCACGCATCAGCATAAGTTGCGCCGGGTCGACGACGACTTGAAAGCCTTCGTTGATCAAGTGGCTGGGCTGGGTGATAAGCTTGGCTGCCTGCTGGTGCAGCTTCCGCCCAGCCTGGTGTTGAATACCGCAGAGGCATCCAGCTTTTTTGAAACGCTGCACGGCCTTATGCGGGTCCCGGTGGTGTGCGAGCCGCGCCATGCCAGCTGGTTTACACCCGAGGCGGCGGACATGCTGCGGGATACGGGCGTCGGCTGCGTTCATGCCGACCCGTTGCCGGTGCCCGGGGTCGAACCTGCCGGCGATCCTCATACTCTGTATATCCGGCTACACGGCGCGCCGAAGATTTATTACTCTGCGTATAGCAATGCGTTCATCGAGGCGGTAGCTGGCCAAATCGCCGAGGCGCAGCGTTCAGGCCGGCAAGCCTGGTGCATACTCGACAATACCGCGCATGGCGAGGCCATTCCCAATGCATTGACGCTGATGCACTGCTTGTAAGCGGTCGGTCTGTCGTTATCGGCAACGGGATTACATGCGCCTTGGGTTCAGCCCGCGAGGCTTTCAAGCCACGCGCGCAATGAGCGACATCGCTGCGCGAGGATTGACCACTTTATTGCCGCTGATGACATAAATATAGACATCGCGTCCGCCGGTACCGGGCGGGTCGGGCGCAAGACTGGGCAGGCTGTCCGGCGCTACGCCTTTTACCCAGGCCTGCGCGCGCTGGGCCCATAAGTCCAATGCGTGGGCAGGGTAGCCTAGCGGTTCGTCTTTTTTGGTGCCCATTAGCCGTGCGTAGACGAAGGGCGCGGTCATGTCCGCGATAAGCGGGTGCTCTGAATCCGCAGCGACCACCACGGCAACTTCATATTGTCGGGCCAGGGCAATGAAGTCGGGCGTTTGAAAACTATCGTGTCGAACCTCCACGGCGTGCCGCAGAGTCACACAATTGACCGTCCGTGGCAGGAGTTTAAGGAAAGCCTGGAAATCTTCGGCATCAAACACCTTGCTTGGCATGAACTGCCAGTTGATGGGGCCAAGCTTGTGTTTGAGTTCGGTCACGCCGCCGGTCAGGAAGCGTTCTATCGTTGCTCCGGCATCAGCCAGCACTTTCCGATTGGTGGCATAGCGCGGCGCTTTTACAGCGAAGACGAAGGTATCAGGTGTTTGCTCGTACCACTTCGCGAAGCTTTCTGGCCTTTGCGCGCCATAATAGGTGCTGTTGATCTCTATCGAAGTAAGCTGCCGGCTGGCGTATTCAAGCTCGCGCTTTTGCGGATGTTTTTCGGGGTAGAACGTTCCGCGCCATGGCTCATAAGCCCACCCGCCCACGCCGATCCGGATCGTTCCGCCGCGCTTCTTGCTCATAAGAATTCCCCCTGCCGGATTGATTACCCCTATCTAGCGTATCATCCCTTTTCATTTTCCTGCTTTCAAGGCATAGGCCTGAATGGCTGCAAGGGGCGATAAATCAATGGCACTGGACACTTGGCTGATGTATCTGCTGGCCGCCGCCGGCCTGTCGTTGTCGCCCGGGCCCAATGGCCTGCTGGCGCTTACGCATGGCGCGTTGCATGGACGGCGCCGGACGCTCTATACCATTGCAGGCGGCTCGCTGGGCTTCATACTGGTTATTTCGCTTTCCATGTTCGGCATAGGTGCGTTGCTGCAGGCGTCGGCGCATTGGCTGATCGTACTGAAATGGCTGGGTGGGGCTTATCTGGTGTGGCTGGGCATCCAGGTATGGCGATCGGCGCCGCTCGGCGCCAATGAGCCGCTGGATATTCAAGTGCGCAGCGGCGCATCTCTGTTTCGGCAAGGTTGTCTCTCCGCATTGAGCAACCCCAAGGCATTGCTGTTTTTCAGTGCTTTCTTGCCGCAATTTATCGATCCGGCGCGCAGTCTGTTCATGCAGTTCCTGGTGATGGCCGGTACGTTTGCCGCGGTGGAATTCGTGACTGAATGGATGATCGCCGCGTCAGCGCACCGAGTAAAGCCTATGCTGGCCCGATGGGGCAAGCGTTTCAATCGGCTATGCGGCGGAATCTTTGTCGGTCTGGGCTTATGGCTGCCGAATTGAGCCTGCTAATGCGCCGCCAGCGCGGCCGGTGTTTCCAGGGCGGCCTTGGCGGCGTCGTCGACCGTATCCAGCCAGATAAAACGCAAGCGCTTGCGGGCTTCCTCCGGGATATCCTCCAGGTCACGTTGGTTGCGCCTGGGCAAAAGTACGGTCGTGATGCCGGCCTGCAGAGCGGCCAGCACCTTTTCCTTGATGCCCCCGACCGGCAGAACCAATCCGCGCAAACTGATTTCACCGGTCATGGCATGGTCGCTGCGCACCGGCGTATTGGTCAGCAGCGATAGCAGCGCGCAGTACATGGCCACGCCGGCGCTAGGCCCGTCTTTGGGGATCGCACCAGCCGGAACGTGGACGTGGATGTCGGTCTTTTCAAAGATGCCGGGTGCAATATCGAGGCGTTCGGATCCGGCCTTGACCAGGGTGAGAGCGGCCTGGACGCTTTCCTTCATGACATCGCCCAGTTGCCCGGTAAGTATCAGTTTGCCGCCGCCCGGAGTGCGGCTGGCTTCGACGAACAGAATATCCCCGCCTACCGGAGTCCAGGCCAAGCCGGTCGCTACGCCTGGCAAGCTGGTGCGCATGGCGATTTCGCTTTCGAATTTTTCGGGCCCGAGCGCCGCATGCAGATCGTCAACGTCGATCGATACGTGCTGCGCCGTTCCTTCGGCAACTTGCATGGCGGCATGGCGCAAGACGCTGCCTATCTCGCGTTCGAGGTTGCGCACCCCGGCTTCGCGCGTGTACTTGCGCACGATCGTTCGCAAAGCGTCGTCGGTCATGTCGCATTGATCCGGAGCCAAGCCGTTGGCGGCCAATTGCCGGGCGAGCAGGTAACGCTTGGCAATCTGGATTTTTTCTTCTTCGGTATAGCCCGGCAATTGGATCACTTCCATACGGTCGCGCAGCGGGATGGGGATGGTATCCAGCATATTCGCCGTAGTGATGAACATCACCTGCGACAGGTCGAATGGCAATGCCAGATAGTTATCGCGGAAGCTGCTGTTTTGCGCGGGGTCCAGCACTTCCAGCAAAGCCGAGGCGGGATCGCCCTGGATGCCACTGCCGAGCTTGTCGACTTCGTCCAGCATGAGGACGCAATTCCTGGAGCCCGCCTTGTGGATCGCCTGAATGATATTGCCGGGCAGGGCGCCGATATAGGTACGTCGATGGCCGCGTATTTCGGCCTCGTCATGCACGCCGCCCAGGCTGATGCGGGCAAACTTGCGTCCTGTCGCCCGGGCGATGCTTTGGCCCAGCGAGGTCTTGCCGACGCCCGGCGGGCCGGCAAAACACAGGATGGGACTCTTGCCCGTAGGGTTGAGTTTCTGAACAGCCAGATATTCGAGAATACGGCGTTTTATCTTCAGCAGGCCGTAGTGATCCTGATCCAGGATGGCGCGCGCCTCAGCGATGTCGATGCGGCTGTCAGTGGTGACGGACCATGGCAGCTCGGTGACCCAGTCCAGATAAGTGCGCAGCATGGAATATTCCGCCGAGGCCTCGGGCATATTCTGCAGGCGCCTGAGATCCTTGCGCACCTGGGCGTCGATGTCTTCCGGCATCTTGGCCTGGGTGATCTTTTCTTCGATCTGGGCGATTTCGGCCTCGTTGCCTTCGGTTTCGCCCAACTGTTTTTGGATGGTCTTCAGTTGCTCACGCAGCAGGATTTCGCGTTGCCGGTCCTCGAAGCGTTCTTTCGTTTGCTGGTCGATGTCCTGGCTGACGCGCAACACTTCGATATTGTGTACCAGCAGTTCAAGCACCTTGCTCATGCGCGCTTCGAGGTTCACCGTTTCCAGCACCTCCTGCTTTTCCGCGGGTTTCAGATCCATGACGCCGGCGATGAAGTCCGTCAACATGGAAGGCGATGAAATGCTCTGCGCCGTGGAGACGATTTCCGCCGGAGCCTGGGGCAGCATCTGGAGTATCTCTGCGCTGCGAGCCTTCAGCTGCACCATCAGCGCTTCGACATTTAGATTCGATGTCTTCTGTTCTTCGTAGCGCTCCACCGTGGCGACCTGAAACGGATATCCCGGCAGGAATTCCTTGACACGATAGCGTTGTTCGCCTTGGCAAATGATATGGTGCGACCCGTCTGGCGCCGTGACATAACGGAGGATGCTGGCGACCGTGCCTATGCGGAACAGTTCGTCTGGCGTGGGGTCATTCGAGTCCGCTTGGCGCTGCAACAATACGCCTACTTGGCGCCCCGAGCGCGCGGCTTCCTGGGCGCCCGCCACAGAACTGTCGCGCCCGATGCTGATGGGCACGACCAGGCCTGGAAACAGCACCAGGTTGCGTACCGGGATGATGATCAGTGCGTCTTCCGGAATGGCGACGGCCGGGGCAGCCGTTTTTCTCTCGGGCGCTGACGACTCGGTTGTTTCCGTAGCGCTGGAGTTTGGGTCGGGGCTGTCGTTTACCATGGTTTGCCCGCCTTCAGTCAATTGTTAACTACGTTTTAATAAATTCAAGCGCAGGCAGCCATCGGCAAGCGCGGATTCTTGAATCTCGAAGTGGCCGGGCGGCAGTTCGATACGCCGTTCGAAGCGGCCGTAGGGAATTTCAATTCTGCGAATATGCGCGGCAGTCGGGGCAGGCAAGGGCCGTTGGCCCAAAATGACGAGCGCACTGCCGTCGATGACAACCTTGACCTGATCGGGCGCGACCCCCGGCAGGGCCACCAGCACCGAAATATTGTGGTTGGTTTCAAAAACATCCGCAGGGGGTTCCCAAGTAGGCCCCGCACTGCGGCTGGGACTTAAACGGAAGAATTGCCGGTGCAGACGGTCGGCCTGTTCCAGCAGATTGATCGCTTCAGCCCACGCTGAGTCAACGGGCTTGTGGAATGTCGTGGCTTACATCCTAATCGTGCAGCAGTGGCTGCCGTTAGCAGCCGCGGCGGTGGGCGAGAGCATGGGCTTCGATGCGAGCCGACGCCAGCGTGCAGCCTGTAAGCCATAGGATAGGAGCAAAAACCGGGGTTTGCAATCCGCAGCGCACTAGATTTAAATACATTACTGTTACCCATTGTTCGGTATCGTACCGAAGCTTCAAGGGCAGCTTCAACAGAAAATTAAGGCGAAAAAAGGGGGATGCATGGCCATGACGTTACAGAGCGTCTTCAACGTGCGCCGTGCAGAGGTCGTGCCGGTCATTGTCGCCATGGCATTTTTCTTCTGTGTCCTGACGGCGTTGATGATGCTGCGGCCAGCCCGCGAAGCCCTGGGCATGCGCGGCGGGCTGGATGCCGTACGTTGGCTGTTCGTCGGCACCGCTGTGGTCACGCTGCTGGTCAATCCCATATTCGGCCTGTTGGTCAGCAGGTTCCGGCGCATCGTATTCATTGCAGCCACCTATCTCTTCTTTGCCGGTAGCCTGGTGGTGTTCTACCTGCTGATCGCGTTGGCGCCCGACGTGGTCGGCGTCGTAAGCGGCCAAGTGTTCTATGTCTGGTTCAGCGTTTTCAACTTATTTTCGTCCTTGGTGTTCTGGGCGTTGATGTCGGACAGATTCTCGCTGGAGCAGAGCAAGCGGTTCTTCGCCCTGATTGCGGTAGGCGGCACCTTGGGCGCCGTCTTCGGGCCGTGGCTGGCTTCCGTACTTGCAGCAGTGGTGGGTACACCGGCTTTGCTGCTCATATCTGGCGGGCTCCTGGTCCTGGCGCTGTTCTTCGCGGGGGCGCTCATTCGGCTTCAGCCCGCGCAAAGCG
>JAEWEH010000043.1 GCA_023389535.1 Pseudomonadota bacterium | reverse complement strand
TCGACTCTTTGGTCGGCGCCGCTTACGGCTCGGCCGGCGAACGCTGCATGGCGATCTCGGTCGCGGTCCTTGTAGGCGACGTCGGCAAGAAGATCATCCCCATGCTGCAAGAGCGCGCACGCACGCTGAACATCAAGGACGGCATGCATCTGGACGCTGAAATGGGCCCGGTCGTGACCAAAGAGGCCTTGCAACGCATCGAGAACTACATCGCCGTCGGGGTGGAGCAGGGCGCGGACCTGCTGGTGGACGGGCGTGGCCATAAAGTGGAAGGCCACGAGCAAGGCTTTTACATCGGCGGTACGCTGTTCGACAATGTCACGCCCGAGATGCGTATCTACAAGGAAGAAATCTTCGGACCGGTCCTGGCTTGCGTCCACGTGCCGGATCTTGGCGCAGCCATCGACCTGATCAACAAGCACGAATTTGGCAACGGCGTGTCCTGCTTCACCAGCGACGGTCATACCGCCCGTGAATTCGCGCGGCGCATTCAGGTCGGCATGGTCGGCGTGAACGTGCCCATTCCGGTGCCCATGTCCTGGCACGGCTTCGGCGGATGGAAGCGCAGCCTGTTCGGTGACATGCACGCCTACGGCGAGGAAGGGGTGCGCTTCTACACCAAGCAGAAGTCCATCATGCAGCGCTGGCCTGAAAACATCAGCAAAGGCAACGAGTTCGTGATGCCTACGATGTAAGGCCGCCGGCGCCTGCGGCCCAATGTGAACGCCGCCATGCGGCATTGCGCGGGGCACCCGGCGTAGGGAGCGCCCCTGCGCCGGGTGCCGTATTTTTTAGTACAGTTACGGCATCCCCGACTTTTTATCCTTATCGAGAAGCGCATGAGTAGCCCCTTACGCCTGGCAATCAATGGTTATGGCCGCATAGGCCGCTGCGTACTGCGGGCCTTGCATGAATCTGCGCTGAAAGACGCTTTTCGCATCGTCGCCATCAACGAACCGGCGGACTTGGCCAGCATGGCCTACCTGTCGCAATTCGACTCTACCCATGGCGTATTTCCCGGCAAGGTCGAGCAGGCGGGCGATGGGCTGGTCGTCAATGGCCAGCCCATATCGATCAGCCACGCCCACACGCCCGAAGAGGCAGGGTGGGACGAGCTGGGCATAGACATGCTTCTCGAATGTTCGGGCCGTTACGGTTCGCGCGAGCAGCTGCAGCGCTTTCTGGATGCGGGCTGCCCGCGCGTGCTGGTCTCTCAGCCCGGCCAGAGCGCTCAGGATGTGGACTATACCGTTGTATACGGCATCAACGAAGAGGGACTGACGGGCGCAGAGCGCATCGTCTCCAACGCCTCTTGCACCACCAACGCCATTGTGCCCGTGCTGGCCGAGCTTGATCGCGCCTTTGGCGTGGATCATGCTTTTTTGACCACCCTGCATTCGGTGATGAACGACCAGCCCATGATAGACGGCTATCATCATTCGGATCTGCGCCGCACGCGCTCGGCCATGCAATCCATCATTCCCGTGGCGACAGGCCTGGCCCAGGGCGTGGAGCGGCTTTTGCCCAATCTGGCCGGCAAGGTGCAGGCCAAGGCCATACGGGTGCCCATACTCAACGTCTCGGCCATCGACCTGATGGTCAAGCTGGGCAGGGATATTCCGGCGCAGGAACTCAACGCGCTGCTGATGGAATCGACCAATCGCTATCCTGGCCTGTTGGCCTACTCCAATCACCCGCACGCCTCGGTGGATTTCAATCACAACCCGCATTCCGCCATCATCGATGGCAGCCAGACACGTACCAACGGCGACGGCTTTGCCAATGTATTCGTCTGGTTCGATAATGAATGGGGGTTCGCCAACCGCATGCTGGATGTGGCCAAGGCCTGGTCCGAACGCTTCTGTTGAATCCCTCTCGTGCTGGCGGGTCAACAGTCCTGGGCGCGCGCGAGAGGCGTATAGTTGAATTAACAGCGGGCCGAGCCTGCGCGGCGCACGCGCGGCTTGCCTGAACACGGCACAGGAGCTCAATATGGCGGACAAGCGCATCGAAACGGATTCCATGGGCGACATCGAAGTTCCCGCAGCGCGCTATTGGGGCGCGCAGACGCAGCGTTCCATACAGAACTTTCCGATAGGGGTGGAACACTATAAGTGGCGTCCCTCCATCATCTCCGCCTTGGGCATATTGAAGAAGGCGGCCGCTCAGGCCAATGCCGAACTGGGCGAACTGCCGGGCGACATCGCCGATCTGATCGTCTGGGCTGCCGATGAGGTCATCGAAGGCAAGCTCAACGATGAATTTCCGCTGGTGGTCTTTCAGACGGGTTCCGGCACTCAATCCAACATGAACGCCAACGAGGTCATATCCAACCGCGCCATCGAACTGGCCGGCGGCAACCGGGGCAGCAAGAAGCCGGTCCATCCGAACGACCACGTCAATCGCGGCCAATCCTCCAACGACACCTTCCCCACGGCCATGCATATCGCCGTGGCGCGAGAATTGGCCGCGCGTCTTTTTCCCTCGGTGGGCGCACTGCGGAATACCCTGGCGGAAAAGGCCGAAGCCTATGCCGATGTCGTCAAGACCGGCCGCACGCATTTGCAGGATGCCACGCCCATCACCTTGGGCCAGGAAATCGGTTCATGGGTGGCCCAGATTGATTTTGCGCTGGACGGCATACAGGCTGACCTTCCCGGCATCTACGACCTGGCCATCGGCGGCACGGCGGTGGGCACCGGCCTGAATGCACATCCCCGCTTCGGCGAGACCGCGGCTGCCCATATCGCCGACATCACCGGGCTGCCTTTCCGCTCGGCCGAGAATAAATTCTTCGCGTTGTCCGCGCATGATGCGCTGGTCAATCTGTCGGCCTCGCTGCGCACGCTGGCGGGCGCCTTGATGAAAATGGCCAACGATGTCCGCTGGCTGGCCAGCGGCCCGCGCTGCGGCATCGGTGAACTGAGCATACCGGATAACGAACCGGGTTCATCCATCATGCCGGGCAAGGTAAACCCCACACAGTGCGAAGCCATGACCATGGTTTGCGTGCAAGTATTCGGCAATGACGCGGCGACGGCCTTTGCCGGCAGCCAGGGTAATTTCCAGCTGAATGTCTATAAGCCGGTGATGGTTCATAATGTATTGGAAAGCATTACCCTGATCAGTGATGCCTGCCTTGCCTTCAACGACCACTGCGCGGTGGGGCTCGAGCCCCGGCGCGAACGCATTACCGAAAACCTCGACAAGAATCTGATGCTGGTCACCGCGCTGAATCCGCACATCGGTTACGACAAGGCGGCGGCCATTGCCAAGAAGGCGCAAAAGGAACACAGCACACTGCGCGAGGCCGCCCTGGCGCTGGGTTACGTCACCGCCGAGCAATACGATGCATGGATCAAGCCGATCGACATGACGCGTAGCTCAGGCGCCTAAGGCATCCATGCAATGTCGTACGCTTCGCATGGCTTCCGTGCGGAGCGTTGGTCGCAGGCTCCGCGGCATGGCGGCCGCGCCCTCATGGACCTGGTATTCTCGTTCAGGAGATCAAGATGGCTGGACACGTACACATTAAAAGGGCCTACGAAGCGGCGCAAGCCGAAGATGGCTACCGCGTGCTGATCGATCGCCTCTGGCCACGCGGTTTGCGCAAGGAAGACCTGAAGTACGACAGCTGGAACAAGGATTTGGCGCCCAGTCCGCCACTACGCAAGTGGTTCGGCCACAAGGTGGAACACTGGGACGAATTCCGCGACAACTACCGAACGGAGCTACGCGCGCCCGAGCAGGAAGCGAGAATGCGCGAGCTGATCTCTGCCGCCGCTGGTAAAAACATTACCCTGGTCTATGCGGCGAAGGACACCCGGCATAATCACGCGGTCATCTTGGCGGATGAAATAAACCGACTATACTGATTCGGAGCCCGCCCGTGCATGGGCGGGCCCCTACATACAACGGCGGGGCTTGCGCACGCAGGGAGGCCGATATGGGCAAGGCACGATCAAGATCGCAGGCATTCAGCGTCATGCTGGGGCAACTGGTTTTTTTCTGCCTGCTCATGCTCGCCGGCGCTGCCGCACCGAACGCCGCGCCGTCCACCGACCTTCCCCGGGGCGAAGCAGCCCAAGGCCAGCCGGCTCTGGCTACTGATGCCGCCGCGCAAGAAGCCTCAGCGCCTTTGGTGACTGTCCTGCAGGTGGATGGCATCATCAATCCCGCCACCTCGGACTTCATTACGCGCGGCCTCGAGCAGGCGGCGGAGCAGGGCGCTGTGCTGGCAATCATCGAACTCGACACACCGGGCGGCCTGGACACGTCCATGCGCAGCATCATCCGACAGATACTGGCTTCGCCCATCCCGGTGGCCAGCTTTGTCAGCCCTGGCGGCGCACGCGCCGCCAGTGCAGGCACGTTCATCCTGTACGCCAGCCATATCGCGGCCATGACCCCTGCCAGCAATCTGGGCGCTGCTACACCGGTGTCGATAGGCGGCGCGGCGCCAGGCGCCAAGCCCGACAAAGCCGCGGGCAAGGATGCGGCACAGGGCGCCAGCAAGGATGCCGGCCCGGAAGCGGCCACTGACACCCTGACCGCGAAGGCCACCAATGACGCCGCGGCGTATATCCGCAGCCTGGCGCAATTACGCGGACGCAATGCCGATTTTGCCGAAGAGGCAGTCAGGCAGGCGCGCAGCATGTCTGCTCAAGAGGCTTTGAAGGCCGGCGTGATCGATCTGATTGCCGCCAACGTTCCGGATTTGCTCGCCAAATTGGATGGCAGGACCATAACGCTGGATGGCGGCGCCAGCGTCAAGCTGGAAACCTCCCATGCGGCCATGGAACGCTTGGAGCCAGATTGGCGCACACGCATGCTGTCCTTGATCGCGAATCCACAAGTGGCCTTGTTGCTGATGATGGTTGGCATCTACGGTCTGTTTTTCGAAATGGTCAGTCCAGGCGCCGCCTTGCCCGGCGTCGCTGGCCTGATCTGCCTGTTACTGGGGCTTTATGCGTTCCAAATGCTGCCGGTCAATTGGGCGGGCGTGGGGCTGGTCGCTGCCGGCACGGCGATGATGATTGCGGAAGTCTTCTTGCCCAGCTTTGGTGTTTTAGGGGTGGGCGGTATTGTCGCTTTTGTGCTGGGCGGGCTGTTCCTAAGCGATACGGGCATTCCGGGCTTCGACCTGTCCGTCCCTTTCTTGATCGGCCTGGCCGCCGCCAGTGCCATCTTGCTGGCCTTGATCGGCGGTGTGGCGGCCCGTGCGCATCGCCGCGCGGTGGTCAGCGGCCGAGAGGAAATGCTGGGGCTGCCCGGTACGGTCACCACGGTAAGCAACGGCTTGGCCTATGCCGAAGTCAGGGGCGAAAGCTGGAAAGTGCGATGTTCAGAACCATTGAAGCCGGGGGATGCAGTACGCGTGCTGGCGGTCGATGGGCTGACCTTGCAAGTGGCTCGGGGCGATCCGGCCCATGCCAAATCCATCAAGGGGGAATCACATGTTCTATAGCGTCAATATCGGTCTGACCGTCGTCATTGTGGTGCTGGTGCTTGTCGTGGTCAATGCCATCAAGGTGTTGCGTGAATATCAGCGCGGCGTCATCTTCACACTTGGGCGGTTCTCGGCGGTGAAAGGGCCGGGGCTGATCTTTGTGCTGCCGGTCGTACAGCAGATGGTGCGGGTCGACTTGCGCGTGGTCACCATGGATGTCCCCAGCCAGGATGTCATTTCCCGCGATAACGTGTCGGTGAAGGTGAACGCCGTCATTTATTTTCGTGTCATGGCGCCGGACAAAGCCATCATCCAGGTCGAACGCTATCTGGATGCCACCAGCCAACTCGCACAAACCACGTTGCGTGCAGTGCTGGGCAAGCATGAGCTCGACGAAATGCTGTCTGAACGCGAAAAATTGAACATGGACGTGCAGCAGATCCTAGATGCCCAGACCGATTCGTGGGGCATCAAAGTCACCAATGTCGAAATCAAGCATATTGATTTGAATGAAAGCATGGTGCGGGCAATTGCGCGGCAAGCAGAAGCAGAACGCGAGCGGCGTGCCAAAGTCATACATGCGGAAGGCGAGAAGCAGGCCGCCCAGGCGCTGATGGAGGCCGCACAAATACTAGCGGAACAGCCATCTGCCATGCAACTGCGCTATCTGCAGACACTGACCCAGGTAGCCGGCGACAAAAGCTCCACCCTGGTGTTTCCGATCCCGGTGGATCTGTTGACTTCGCTTATAGGCAGAAAAGACAGTTAACGCATTGCGCCGCATTGCGAACCCGTCGGCGCCACGTCCCTTATGATGGTGATCTATGCTTTGACAAGGAGAAACAGCATGCAGATTGGAATGGTGGGCCTGGGCCGCATGGGTAGCAATATGGTGCAGCGCTTGCAGCGCCATGGTATGGATTGTGTAGTGCATGACGCTCACCCCGACGCTTTGCAGCGTGCGGGCGCGCAGGGCGCGACGGCATGCACCAGCCTGGAAGACCTGGTCAATGCCCTGGAGCGGCCGCGAGCAGTGTGGCTGATGGTGCCCGCCGCGGTCGTCGATAATGTGCTGGACAGCTTGTTGCCTTTACTTGACGAAGACGACGTGGTGATCGACGGTGGCAATTCTTCGTACCACGATGATATCCGCCGTGGTGCAGCCCTGGCCAAGAAGAAGATCCATTACATGGATGTGGGCACCAGCGGCGGGGTTGCCGGCCTGGAGCGTGGCTATTGCCTGATGATAGGGGGCGAAGCCCACATCTTCCAGCGGCTTGAGCCCGTGTTCGCCGCACTGGCGCCCGGCGCCGGCATGGTATCACGCACACCGGGGCGCGAATCCGTCGTCGGCACGTCCGAATCCGGCTATTTGCTCTGCGGCCCCCACGGGGCGGGCCATTTCGTCAAGATGATACATAACGGCATCGAGTACGGCATGATGGCCGCCTTCGCGGAAGGCCTGAATATCCTGCACAATGCCGACATCGGCCACCATCCCCGTGAAGCCGATGCCGAAACCTCGCCCCTGCGCCATCCCGAGCATTATCAATACGATTTCGACATCCCCGAGATCACCGAGGTATGGCGGCGTGGCAGCGTCATTTCATCATGGTTGCTGGATTTGACCGCGCAAGCTCTGCAGGGAGATGCCGGCCTCGAACATTATTCCGGGCATGTGTCCGATTCCGGCGAAGGCCGCTGGGCCCTGGCGGCAGCGATCGACCAGGGCGTGCCCGCGCCTGTGCTTAGCGCTGCGCTGTTCTCGCGCTACGAATCGCGTGGCAACGGCGTGTATGGCCACCGGGTACTTTCGGCCATGCGCAAGCAATTTGGCGGTCATGTGGAAAAGCAGAAACAGGGGGGTTGACCGTGCTTGCCGACCGCCCCGCAGCCAGCCCCCGCAAGCGCCGCCAGAACCAAGCGCAACCTGCAGCATCGGACGCGCTCGTCCTGTTCGGCATGACAGGCGACCTGGCCTTCAAAAAGATCTTTCCCGCGTTATACGCCATGGTCAGTAACGGCACGTTGAAGGCGCCCGTAATAGGCGTGGCTTCCTCGCGCGTGACCGGACGACAATTGCGCAAGCGTATCCACGATAGCGTGCGCCAGGCCGTTGGGGCGCCCGACAAGGAAGCGCTGGAACGTCTGGTCGGCCTGGTCAGCTATGTGCAAGGCGACTACCAGGACGCAGATACCTTCAGGCGGTTGCGCGACGCGTTGGGCGAAGCGCGCTGGCCCGTCTATTACCTGGCCATCCCGCCATCACTGTTTGGCGTGGTCATTCGTCACCTGGACGCTGCGGGCTTGGCGGACAGCGGCCGCGTCATCGTCGAGAAGCCATTTGGCCGCGACCTTGCCTCTGCGCGGGAACTGAACCGGCTCGCCTGTTCGGTATTTCCTGAAGATCAGATATTTCGTATTGATCACTTCCTGGGCAAGGAGGCGATCATGAACATTCTGTATTTCCGCTTTGCCAATTCCTTTCTCGAACCGATCTGGAACCGGAACCATATCGATAGTGTGCAAATTACGCTGTCGGAAACCTTCGGTGTCGGAGAACGGGGGGCTTTTTATGAAAGTGCGGGGTGCCTGCGCGATGTCATACAG
>JAEWEH010000038.1 GCA_023389535.1 Pseudomonadota bacterium | reverse complement strand
ACCTGTATGCCGGCTATGGTCATCTGTACCCAGAAATCGTCTTGATGGGCGCCCGTTTCGGCCAGCAGGCGCAAGCCCAGCGCCCAGATCACCGCCATCACCAGGTTGGACCCCGGCCCTGCGAGCGCCACCCACAGCATGTCTTTCTTGGGCCTGCGCAAGCGGCTCCAGTCCACTGGCACAGGTTTGGCCCAGCCAAACAGCAAGCCCGCGCCCCCCAGCAGTTTCGTGCTGAACAATAACACCAAGGGCACGACAATGGTGCCCACCGGATCGATATGCCGTATGGGGTTCAGGCTGACCCGCCCTTGCTGCCACGCGGTGGGATCCCCCAGCATTTTGGCCACATAGCCGTGCGCCGCTTCGTGCAGGGTGATGCCGAACAGCACCGGTAGCGCGTAAACGGTAATGGTTTGTATCAGTGCATCCATAAATTTCCGCAAGAAAGGCCGCCGAGTACGACAGGCGGCCCATAAGGTTTAAGGCAGTGGCGCGGTTGAAAAGTTCGCTAGGCGAGTCCCAGGGACGCCAGGTCACCCTGCCCCCGGCGGATGATTCCCGGCGTAGCGTCCGTCAAGTCGATAACCGTCGTGGGAGCAAAGGGGCAGGCCCCGCCGTCCACCACGGCCGCCAGTTGGTTGCCATAGCGATCGAAGATTTCCTGAGCGTCGTTCAGCGGATCTTCCTCGCCCTCCGGGATCAAGGTAGTGGACATCAGCGGCGAACCGGCCGCTTCGAGCAGCGCCAGGGTGACGGGATGGTTCGGGACGCGTATGCCTATGGTCTTGCGGGAAGGATGCGACACGCGTCTGGGGACTTCACGGGTCGCCTCCAGAATGAAGGTCCAGGGCCCCGGAGTGGCCATTTTCAACAAGCGATACTGTTTATTGTCCACTTTGGCGAAGTGCCCTATTTCCGCCAGGTCCCGGCATAATAAGGTCAGGTGATGGCGATCATCCAGGCCGCGTATGCGGCGCAGGCCGTCGGCGGCCTGTTTGTCGTCCAGGCGCGCAACCACCGCGTAGCTGGAATCGGTGGGCACGGCAACCAAGCCGCCATCGGCCAGCATCTGGCCGGCCTGCTTCATCAAACGTGCCTGGGGATTAACGGGATGTACGACGAAGAATTGAGCCATTACGTATCCTAACATTCTGATGGTTGAGTTTAAAAGCCAGCTGGGTCGGAAGCAATAAAATCGGATTTGAATACCAGTTTGTCTCTCCGGCCATAGGGCCGCCATCTGTACGACTTGCAAAGGAATCCGCCATGCGTCTGGGCAACTCGCGCGAAAGCCGTAATATCGAAGATCGTCGCGGCCAGCGCATGCGTATCGGCGGACGCGGGAAAATCGGTATCGGGACCATCATACTTGCATTGGTCGCCATGTATTTCGGCATCGATCCCAACGTGATACTGCAAGGCGGCCTTGACGATGGCGGTGGCAGCTACAGCACCAGCCAGCCCGCCGACCCGGCGAGCCAGCCGGCGCCCACGCCGGAAAGCCGTTTTGTGGCCAAGGTCCTGGGCGATACCGAAGACGCCTGGACAGCCATCTTCCAGCAAAAGGGCTGGGGCCCTTACCAAGAGCCCAAACTGGTGCTGTTCAATGGCGCGACCCCCACTGCATGCGGAACCGGCATGTCCGCCATGGGACCTTTTTATTGTCCCGCCGACAGCAAAGTCTACCTGGACCTTGGTTTCTTCCAACAGATGGCCACCCAGTTGAACTCGCCGGGCGATTTCGCGCAGGCTTATGTCATCGCTCACGAGATCGGGCACCATGTCCAGCATCTGCTGGGCATCACCGACCAAGTCGACCGGGCGCGCCAACGCAACAGCGCTGCGGCCAATCAGTTGTCCGTGCGGGTCGAATTGCAGGCCGATTGCCTGGCCGGCGTATGGGCCAAGCATTCAGATACCCAGCGCAATACCCTGGAAGAAGGCGACATGGAAGAAGGCCTTGCCGCGGCATCCGCCATTGGCGACGACCGCTTGCAGAAAAAAGCGCAAGGCTATGTCGTGCCCGATTCCTTCACTCACGGCAGCTCCGCACAACGCGTACGATGGTTCACCCAGGGCTGGCGCAGCGGCGATCCGGCGCAGTGTGATACGTTCGCCGCCGCGTCCTTGTAGCCGCGGCGTCCACGCATTCGCGCTTTATCGCGGCCGCATTCCGCTTCCGGGATTGACCCCCGGATGCGTCTCTATGGGCGCCTGCCCGCCCATGGAAGGCGATGCGGGCGAATATCCGGATGATGGCGGCGCGCTCGAAGGCGGCATGGTCGAAGATGGCGACTGGGAAGGCGAACTGGGGGATGGCATGGCGCCCGGCTGGCCGGGCGTGCCAGGCTGAGATGTTGCAGAGGTGCCGGCGGGAATCTGTGTTTCCGTAATCTTCAGCGTAGGCTTGATATCGATCTTCTGCGCTTTGATCCACGCCTCGTGGCGAGATTGGTCACTGCGTGCCTGCGCAGCCGCAAGCGGCAAAGACAACATGGCGGACGCCAGCAGCACTTTATGCAAGGTTTTCATTGAAGCAGCTCCTTATTGAAGACTTCGGAGCTTTCATCGTAGATGATACTGTTGCG
>JAEWEH010000033.1 GCA_023389535.1 Pseudomonadota bacterium | reverse complement strand
GCTGACAATCGATGTCATGGATATCGGACTGATGAATGCCAGGCCCAGCGACAGGCCGATACCGAAGGAAAGCAGGAAGGTTAAAGCGCTATGCGAAGCCACCGCTCCGACGGCGGAGCCGGCGATCAGGATGACCCCCCACAGCAGCACATAGCGGGTGCTGCGTATCGAGACCAGATATCCGGCCAGCGGCATGCCGACACCATAGAACAGCATGCCGACGGCAATGATGCCGGCCAGCAGGCTGCGGCTGAATCCCAGATCTTCTGCGATGGGCAGAAAGAACGGCCCGATGCCCATGCGCAAGCCCACGCTCAGCAGCGTCAGGAAAGAAGCGCCGGCGACAATATTCCATCCGAAATACCATGAATTGCGGGCTTTGGCGCGCACGATCGTCTCCGTTTCTGGGCGGCGCATGCACACAGGGAGCAAGCGGCACTTACGCCATTCTACCCTCGAGCGCGAGCGCGCAGCGCTGGTAGATGGCGGCCGTAATGTCTTGCTGCATGCTGTCGCGCCGCACGACCATCCCGATGTCGCGGGTCGGCGAACCCAATTCTTCCGGCAGCGGCAGGATGCGCAGGTCGCCAGTCTGGTCGGCGGTCATGGAGTGCAGCAGGGGCAGCAAGGTCACGCCGACATCCTGGCGCACCAGGCTGATCAATTGTTCGATGGCGTTGAGCTCCAGGAAGTCTTCGGGCGCGATGCCCATTTTCTGCAACACTTGGTCGATCTGCCGGCCGGTGTGCTGGCTGCGGTCGAAGCGCAGGAAGGGATTGCGGAGCAACAGACTGCGCGTGTCTTTACCCGTGGCTTTGGCCGACGCGATGATGCGCAGCGGTTCGCGGTAGAGCAAAGTCCACTTGGTGCCCGCGGGACGGCGGGACGTACCCACGACCAGGGCTGCATCAATGTCGCCGTTGGCCACTTTCTGTGTCAGTTCGCTGGACTTGCCGGATACCAGGCGTATGCCCAACCCCTTGTGCTCATTCTTGAGCTGGGTGACGATCTTGGCCAGGATGCTCATGCTGGATACGATAGCGCCGACTGTCAGTTGGCCGGTGAAGTGGCCCGGCGGGGGCTTGGGCAGGCGTATGCGATCGTATAGCTCCAGCAGCTTCTTGATTTCGGGCAGCGCTTCCTGCCCGGCGGCGTTCAACTGCGCCAGCCGGCCATGCCGGTCGAACAACTCGCGATCCAGTTCTTGCTCCAGCGCCCGCATTTGCAAACTTACTGCCGCCTGGGTCAGGCCGACGTATTCGGCGGCCTCGGAAAATGAACCCAGCCTGGCGATCGCCACGAACGTACGCATAAAACGGATGGAGCTCATAAGAAAAACTTGTTAGACGTTTATAAAAGTAAATTGATTTAATGTAAGTTTAATAGTAGCTTAATGCATCGCTCGCAAGTAGAGCACGGCTTAACCAATTGGCGATACGAATCTGCCTGGGCAGTATCGCCGTTTTAACTTTTTTAATGCAGCCATGAAAAACTTCAACTGGGTCAACCCCTATACCTCGGTACGTATCCCCCTTTTCGCGCGCAACGTGGTGTCGACATCGCACCCCCTTGCGGCGCAGGCAGGCCTGCGCATGCTGCTCAAGGGCGGCAGCGCCGTGGATGCGGCCATCGCCGCTGCGGCGGCCATCACCATTGTCGAGCCGGTTTCCTGCGGCCTGGGCGGGGATTGCTTTGCCATACTGTGGGACGGCAAGCAGATGCATGGGCTGAATTCGTCCGGTACGGCGCCAGGGGCCTGGAATGTCGACTATTTCAAGAACAAGTATGGCACCGGTTCCGATGGCTTGGCCCAGCGCCCGATCAGGGGTTGGGACGCGGTCACCGTACCGGGGGTGATTGCCGGCTGGGCGGCCCTGCACGAAAAGTTCGGCAAGCTGCCGTTCGAAACGCTAATGGAACCGGCCATCGAGATTGCCGAACGCGGCTATGCCGTGCCCCCTGTGGTGGCGGGCAAATGGGCCAAAGCCGCAGCGGAACTCAAGGATCAGCCGGGATACGCCGAGGCTTTCATGCCGGAAGGCCGTGCGCCGGAAGTGGGCGAACATTTTCGTATGCCTGCCGCCGCCGAGACCTTGCGGCGTATCGCGGCAAGTCGCGGCCGCGATTTTTATGAAGGCGAACTGGCCGAAAAAATCGCCGCATTCAGCAAGCAATGCGGCGGCGCAATGACGATGGACGACCTGCGCGCCTACCAGCCCGAATGGGTGGAGCCCATTTCGCGCGACTATCATGGCTATACGCTGCACGAGATTCCACCCAATGGCCAGGGCATCGCCGCGCTGATTGCGCTGGGCATCGCCGAACGCTTCGACCTGCGCAACATGCCGGTGGATTCCGTCCAGTCGCAACATATACAGATAGAAGCGATGAAGCTGGCTTTCGCCGACCTGTACCGCTATGTGTCGGACCCGCGCAGCATGACGGTCACGCCCATGCAAATGCTGGATGATAACTATCTGGATAGCCGGGCCAAGCTGATCTCGCTCGATCGCGCCGTGCACCATCAAGCCGGCCGACCGCATGCCGGCGGCACCATCTACCTGTCGGCCGCGGATGAAAACGGCATGATGATTTCTTTCATCCAATCGAACTACATGGGTTTCGGTTCCGGCGTCGTGGTGCCGGGCACAGGAATCAGCCTGCAGAATCGGGGCGTGGGCTTTTCCATGGATCCGGCCTCGCCCAATGTAGTCGAAGGCGGCAAAAGGCCATTCCATACGATCATCCCCGGTTTCCTCAGCCGCGGCGGCAAGCCCGTCATGAGCTTTGGCGTGATGGGGGGCGACATGCAGCCGCAGGGGCATTTGCAGACTGTCATCCGCATGATCGACTACGATCAACAGCCGCAGGCGGCGTGCTGCGCGCCGCGCTGGAAGGTGAATCGCGATTTCACGGTGGACCTGGAGTCCAGCATGAACCCCGAGACGGTGGCCGGCCTGAAAGGGCTGGGGCACAAGCTGGCGTCCGTGAATGATCCATACATGGATTTCGGCGCCGGGCAATTCATCTGGAGAATGTCGGAAGACGATCCCGAGCGCGGTTACGTCGCCGCCAGCGACGGCCGGCGCGACGGACAAGCCGTAGGATTCTGATCTCGTGTTGCGTTATCCCGTCGGCATAGCAGATGCGTGCTGCGGGATTTCGTCGCGACGGCGTTTCATGCCTTGCGGATCAACGATTTGCGTAGCCATGGAGGGGTCTCCTGGGCCCGAGCAGGCCCAAAACCCCGGACTGCCAAAGGGACACGCCTTCATTTAGAACTAAAATAGTACACAATGATCGTTTTCCCTTTGCTTGGCAGGATCTCATTTAATGACTCGCATCGTCCTTTTTGAAAACATTCACCCCAGCGCAAAAGAAGCCTTCCTGGCTGCCGGCTTGAACGACATCGTCACCCACGCGTCCTCGCTGGCTCCAGACGCTTTGCGCGCGGCGCTGCAAGGCGCTGAATTGGTCGGCATTCGCTCCCGCACGCATCTGGACGCGACGCTGCTTGCGGATACGCCGGAATTGCGCGCCGTCGGCTGCTTCTGCATAGGCACCAATCAGGTGGACCTGGATGCGGCCATGCTGCGCGGCATACCCGTCTTCAATGCGCCGTTTTCCAACACGCGTTCGGTCGCTGAAATGGTGCTGGGCGAAGCGATACTGTTGTTGCGTCGCATCCCCGAAAAGAACGACCGAGTGCACCAGGGCCATTGGGATAAGACGGCCGAAGGCGCATTCGAGGCGCGCGGCAAGACGCTGGGCGTCATCGGCTACGGTAATATCGGCTCGCAAGTGGGTACGCTGGCGGAAGCGGCCGGGATGCGGGTCATCTTCCATGACGTCGAGGCCAAGCTGCCACTGGGTAATGCGCGCGCGGTGCCTTCCCTGAAGAAAATGCTGTCGCAGTCGGATGTCGTGACCCTGCACGTGCCCGGCGGCAAGGCCACCCACAATATCATGGACGCCGCATCCATCGCCGCCATGAAACCCGGCGCCATATTGATCAACGCCTCGCGCGGTACCGTGGTCGATATCGATGCCTTGCATGCGGCCTTGAAATCAGGCCATCTGTCCGGCGCCGCTCTGGATGTCTTTCCCACCGAACCCAAAAGCGTGGACGAGGCATTGGTCAGCCCGCTAAGGGGTATGCGCAACGTGATTCTGACGCCGCACATAGGCGGCAGCACGCAGGAATCCCAGGAAAACATCGGCCGCGAAGTTGCTGAAAAGCTGCTGCGTTTCGTGCTTAGCGGCACAACCAAGGGGGCGGTCAATTTTCCGGAAATCCCCTACGTCGAAAAGACCGGCGAGGCGCGCATCTTGCACATGCACCGCAACTTGCCCGGCGCCATGGGCACGCTCAGCAACCTGATGGCGGAACATGGCCTGAATATCGTCAGTCAGCAACTGCAGACGCGCGGCCAAGTGGGTTATGTGATCTCGGACGTCGAAGGAACGGTGGACGACACCGTGATGTCGGTATTGCGTTCGCATCCCATTACCATACGCTGCGACCTCGCCTGAAGGCTTCTCGAAGCACAGCCGGCCATGACCTCGTATAACAATCCGTCCAAAAGTCCGGATGGCAGCCCGACCCAGGGCGACTACGAAGCCCTGGCCACCTTCCGCCTGGCCCTCAGGCGCTTTGCGGCTTTCACCGCCACAGCGACCTCCGAGGCGGGCCTCATGCCCCAACAACACCAGGCTTTATTGGCCATCAAGGCCCTGAGCTTCAAGGCAGCGCCCAGCGTGGGGGACGTCGCTGAACAATTATTGCTGCGGCATCACAGCGCAGTGGAGCTGATCAACCGACTTGTGCGCATGGGGCTGGTCCAGCGC
>JAEWEH010000031.1 GCA_023389535.1 Pseudomonadota bacterium | reverse complement strand
CCTTGGGACCAAGGGCCGCATTTGGCCACCGTATACTGAGCATAGTCTGTATAGACAGGCTCTTCGTAGCTGGCCCGCCAATTAGCCATATCTTCCAGTCGCAATAAGCCCGGGTGGCACTCCCCCGTACAGTCGCGAATCGCCTCGTTGCGATAGAAGTCGTCGATGGCCTGCGCCACGAAACCCTGATACCACAAGGACAGCGCAGCGTCGATGCGCGACTTGCGGTCCGTTCCGCGGCTGCCGGCCTCGGCAGCGATACGTGCATAGGTCGCGCCGACCGCCGGATTACGAAACAAGGTGTCCAAGCGTGGCAGGCGGCCATCCGGCAGCCATACTTTCGACGATGTCGCCCATTCATTGCGAAATAGGTTTTCCACGGCCACAATGGCCTGCAGTATGCGGGGCACCAGAGGAAAGCCGTTGTTGGCGTAATCGATGGCTGGGCGCAGCACGTCTTCCAATTCCCAAGTGCCGTAATCGCGCAGCATGGTCAACCAAGCACCAAAGGCACCGGGTACGGTGGCCGGCAACAAGCCTATGCCAGGCACGAGATCCAGGCCCTTGCTGCGGAAGAACGATGGCGTGGCCAGCGCGGGGGCAACCCCCTGACCGCATATGACGCGCATGCGCTTTTCGGATTCGCTCCAGATCATGATGGGCACTTCGCCCCCAGGGCCATTCAGGTGAGGCTCCACGATCTGCAGCACGAAGCCGCCCGCCACGGCGGCGTCGAAAGCGTTGCCGCCTTTTTCCAGCACGCCCATGGCGACTTGTGAAGCCAGCCAGTGCGTGGACGAAGCAACGCCGAATGTGCCGCGTATCTCCGGTCGGGTGGTGAATTCAGCCATGGGAATTCCTTCAATAACTATCAATCAAGTATATCGATTTAAAATAACTCCAAGCATCTGATTAGTGATAAATCCATAACCTGATAGTTATTCCAGGAATCGAAAAGCATGACAATATCCGCTGGGGCTAGCGACATGGTTGGTGCCGAGGGAACCGGGTGGGCCACCCCCCATGCGGCGGGCAAGCTGGTGGCGCGGCTGAAGCTGCGCCACTTGGTGTTGCTTCGGAACATAGGTCTGCATGGCTCATTGACGCGCGTGGCGGACGATATGGGTATCAGCCAACCGGCGGTCACCAAGGCGCTGGGTGAAATCGAATCCCTGTTCGGCGCACCCTTGTTTACGCGTTCGGGCCGCGGCATGAAGCCAACGGCCATGGGCCAACTGGCTATTCTGAAGGCGCGCCATATGCTGCACGAGCTGGACCACTGGGCCGAGGACATGGAGGCCTTGCGCCGGGGCCGCAGTGGTCGCTTGCTGGTTGGCGTTGTCCCGTATGTATCCAGCGAACTGCTGACGCAGGCGATCACCAGGCTGTACGAGCGGCACAATATCATCATTGCCATCACGCAGGCCACGACGGACCAGTTGGTGCAATCCCTGTGCAGTCACGAGCTCGATTGCGTACTGGGCCGCGCGTCGGCTGTGGCCGGCGTGGACAAGCTGTGGCATGAAGTGCTCTATGCCCAGCGCCCCGTGCTGATCGGCCATCTTGATTTGCTTAAACGGCTCGCCGGCCGCAAACTGGACTGGCGCATGCTGGCTGCCATGAACTGGATACTGCCATCCCCCGCAACTCCTGTGGGCGCGAAAATGATGGAGCTCTTCACCCAGAAGCAGGTAGCTGTTCCTTTGCCCATCATCGAGACTTATTCGGTCGATGTAATGCATGGCGTACTCAGCAAGAACGATAGCGTCGTCTCGGTGGTGCCGGAAGCGATCGCCCATGACATGATGCGCCGTGGAGGCATCGGTATCCTACCCTGGAAGATGGATTGGGATCTGCCGCCGCTCAGCTTGATACGTCGCGTGCGTGATACGCCCCTGGAAGCCGAAGAGAAATTCGCCGGAATATTGAAGGAACTCTGCCGTGAAGCAAGCATCGAATAGCCCGGTTTCGTGCTTCAGAGCTGGCTGAAAGGAGGCCGGCGGAAGGCTGTATATCCGCCATTTGGCCTAGGCAAAGCCTACGGCGGTTGGAGTATCATGACCCTGCAGTTGCGTGTTTCTCCTAAGATGAAAGTAGTGCGGCGCCCTGGAAGGTCCTCAACTTCCGGGGCGCTTCCTTTTTGAGGCTTATCCGGGCGCACGTGACCGGCACAATGCGGCTTCGATGCCTTCTGCAATTTTGGCCCGCAGCGCACGCTACGCCGCATCGGCTAAAGTTCGGTCAAGAGTCTGATCGCAGACCGAACCGGAGCCGTTTCTATGATGGTACTTAAAACATCGCTGCTTTTCATTTTGACTGCAATCGCTGAAATAGTGGGATGCTTCCTGCCTTACCTATGGCTGCGCAAGGGCGGCAGCGTTTTGCTATTGTTTCCCGCTGCGCTTAGCCTGGCTCTGTTCGTCTGGTTGCTGACCTTGCACCCGGCGGCCAGCGGGCGCGTTTACGCCGCTTATGGCGGGGTATATGTGATCACAGCATTGATATGGCTGCGTCTGGTCGAAGGGGTGCCGCTTGCATACACCGATTTGCTCGGCGCCATGATCGTGCTGGCCGGCTTATCCGTGATGATCATGGGCTGGCCAGAGCGAAGCTGAAGGCGGTGGATCCGGCGCCTGATTTTCGGCATATCCGCAGAACGCGGGTTGTAGGCGGATCGCCGTACGCTGCACAAAATGCTTCCATCGAGGCGGGTTGCGACATATTCTATACGTCTGTATGGATTTCCCTAGTGGCCTCATTGCAGCACATCCCCAGGAGACGATGGCATGTCCCGAATGACCGCTCAGGATTTTGCGCCGGAAATTCTCGAACTTTACGACTTCTACGTGCATGGGAAAATCAGCAAGCGCGAATTTCTATTCCGCTCGGCGAGGTTTGCGGCAGGTGGATTGACCGCTACGGGAATTCTGGCGCAGTTGATGCCGAATTACGCCTTGGCGCAGCAAGTGTCCTTTACGGATCCGGACATTACACCTCAGTACATTAACTACCCATCCCCGCGGGGCCACGGTCAAGTGCGGGGCTATCTGGTCAAGCCCGCCAAGGGCGAAGCCGAACTGCCGGCGATTGTGGTCGTGCACGAGAACCGCGGGCTTAATCCTTACATCGAAGATGTCGCACGTCGATTGGCCAAGGAAGGCTTCATCGCGCTTGCCCCTGATGGATTAAGCTCCAAGGGCGGCTATCCCGGAAACGATGAGCAAGGACGGGCGCTGCAACAACAGGTCGATCCTCAAAAATTGATGAACGATTTTTTTGCCGCGGTCGAGTACATGGCCGCCTATGACGGCGCAACAGGCAAAGTCGGCATCACAGGCTTTTGTTATGGCGGCGGCGTGGCCAATGCCGCTGCGGTGGCTTATCCCGAGCTTGCTGCGGCGGTGCCGTTCTATGGCCGTCAGCCCAGGCCTGACGATGTGCCCAAGATACAGGCGCCTTTGCTGATCCACTATGCCGAGCACGACAAGGCCGTCAATGAAGGCTGGCCTGCTTACGAGGCAGCCCTTAAGAAGCATGGCAAGACATACGAAGCTTATATCTACCCGGGTACCAATCATGGCTTCCACAACGATTCGACACCGCGCTATGACAAGGCCGCTGCGGAACTGGCCTGGGGTCGCACTGTGGCATGGTTCAAGCGGTATGTGGGCGGGGGCGCCTGATGGGCTAATGGATGGTGTCCGTGGCCGCTTTTCAGGCCCTATGCTTTATTTATTGCTTGGTATTGCATCGCCGCGCTTGTTATAAAGTAGTGACAGCATCTTTGTGGGGTTCGGAAAATGTCCATTCAAACATTTAGCCGATGCAGCGCGGCGCTGCTTCTTGTCGCACTGGTCGCCGGCTGCTCTTCAAGCGGATCCTCGCGCGGCGCTTCAAGCGTTTTCGGAG
This sequence comes from Pseudomonadota bacterium, assembly GCA_023389535.1. GTDB lineage: Bacteria > Pseudomonadota > Gammaproteobacteria > Burkholderiales > Burkholderiaceae_B > UBA6240. Next base: position 2,695 of record JAEWEH010000031.1, on the reverse strand, counting down.
GCTCTGACCGTGCCAGCGTTCGCCAGGACGACTGCCGGTGGAATCGAAGCGGCTGCATCTACGAAGGTGCTTATGAGCCCGGGGAACGGGATTATGCCGAACAAGAAGCAAAGCGCCTGAACCGGGCGTCGGCTGTCAGGGTACGCAGCTTTGGACGGTAAAGCCTGTCATCCAGTTCGTAGCCGTTCAGTTTGATTATTTGATCCGCGAAAAGTAGCCTTCCATATCCCGCATTGCTCGATGAACTGCCTGCGACGCACGGCGAAGAGCTCAAGTATCGGCGTATGTGAAATTGAAAGCCCCTCGAGGAGGGGCTTTTGCTGGCGGGTTAATAGTTAGGGCCGGTTGATGTCTTTGTTAGCATCTTTAATTGCTTCTTTCGCATCGCCCACCTTTCGCTGCGCCGTACCGACATTTTTTTCGACTTTCCCCTCGACTTCAGTGGATTTGTCGTCCGTAATGTCACCGACAGCTTCTTTCACGCCGCCTTTGACCTCTTTTACTGCTCCTTTCACCTGGTCTTTGTTCATAGAACGCTCCTCAATTGAAACCGGCGGCCAAGCAATGCCACCAAACACAAAGTGACGAACCGTGGGTCGTCGCTGAACGAGAGTAAGCAAAGGCCGTGCCTACGGGGCTGACCTGTCCGGGAATTTCCTACCAGTGAGGACTAGAGATTCTGGCCTGAGTTGTTAAATCTTGGTTCAGTGTTCCCATGAACTGCCGTGGGGTCAGGTAATTCAAGCTGGAATGCGGTCGGATCTCATTGTAGTGGCGGCGCCAGCCCTCAATGATGACCCTTGCCTCCAGGCGGTTGCGGAACCATTCAATGGACAGACATTCATCCCGGAATTTCCCGTTGAAGCTCGCCTCAATCACAGGAGCGTCCTTCAAGGGCATCCTCAGCGTGTAATACAAACCAGAACGGGAAACATCCATCAGCGCACAGGCCCGGCGTTGCGATACACCACGGGAAATGACATATCTCGCCTGCTCGAGCCGAGCCTGTACGCTCACCACTTTTTTGCGTTGATCTCCTTCATGACATCGATCTCGAGGTCACGGTCCACCAACAGCTTACGCAATCGGGCGTTCTCAGCCTCCAGCGCTTTGAGTCGTTTGACCTCATCCGTCTCCATACTGCCGAACTTCTTACGCCATGCGTAGATCGTGGCCTCGCTCACACCATGACGTTTGGCCACCTCGGCCACGCTGTCCTTATCCGTTTCGCGCAGGATTCGGACGATCTGCTCGTCGCTGTATCGCGTCTTCTTCATTTGCCTCTCGCTATCGAAGAGGCCATTGTCTCAATTTACCTTGGATCGAAAAAGCCGGGACAGGTCACTCATACCCTCAGCCCGTTTTTTCTGCCAAGAATAAACCGAGCGAATGTGTAACAATGGCAAGCTTTACCTAAACTTGAGAGAGATTTCCATGGGCAACAAAATCGTTACTGAAGCCGACCGCAAGCGCACCCCCCGTCCCGTCGCCCCAAAAGGCGTGACCTTTACCCGTCAAGGCGGCGGCCAACGTATAAGCCAGGAGCGTGGCGCGCATACCCACCACAAGAAAAATCCCGGCAAGCGCCATCGCTAGGTTTAATCTCTGGGGTCAATTCGCCACCAGCGTGATCAAGTCGCGCAGGTGGCGGCTCACGGCTGTTTCTCCATTGCGGCGCGAAGCCGATCACAAACACCCCATCCGTCGCCGTCCCGCTCTAGGGTGCGGGCAATGGGCGTCAGTTCTTTTCGTGAGGATCCACAAGCTTGCTGCCATGCCTATGCTACATAGCGCTCGACTATGGGCGCCCACGATAGGAGAAGTTATTATGCGCGCAGATATCTAACAGATCGAACAAGTTCATGGTTGGTATTTTTAACGCTGCAGCGGCATCTGGAAGCTGAATGGATTTCTTGCTATCCGGCCTGGACACTTCGTTCGTCACGATAGTGTAGCCGCCATGATGCGCCGCAAAAGCTATCAGCCAAGCATCTGCCGCGTCCGCTTGCAGGAACTTTTCCTTAGCGGAATCTTTAAATGCCGGAGTCTTGCTTTCTAATATTGCTGGATAAATGCGTACTTCAGCCGGACTCCTTGGCAAAGTACGCTGCGGCTTTTTTTAATATGTCTCGCTCTTCTGTAAGCCGCTTGACCTCTGCCCGTAGGCGCCGAAGCTCAATGGCCTCAGCACTGTCTTGCTCGCGTTGCTGCGCGGCTTGCCGTACCGTTTGACCCATACGTACAGGCTGTGGGTTGATACGCCCAACCGTTTGGCCACTTCGGCCACCGGGCGCTGATGTTGGGTGATTTGCTTCACCGCTTCGAGTTTGAATTCTTCCGTAAATCGGGCCGTGCTCATAATGGTCTCCTGAATGAGTATTATGAGGCTAAAAAGTGTCTAGCAAACCCCGGCCGATTCAAGAATCTGAACAAGTCTACATGATACCAATCGGGTCGCTCGCATCCGCCAGCTGATACCGACTGTTCCCCATCCTACGCGTCACCTGCCACCAGTGAAATGCATCTTCGGGCCTGGGCGTAGACAGCAGTGACAGCGCATCTTCCACCGGCGTCTGAGGATCCAGCCATTCCAGGGCATCGTCAGGCGCGAGGCACACCGGCCGCCGATCATGGATATCTACCATCCCGCCAGCGGCGTCATCCGTGACGATTGCAAAACCCGTTTCAGCCAGAA
>JAEWEH010000375.1 GCA_023389535.1 Pseudomonadota bacterium | reverse complement strand
CTTGAACTGACCAAAGCTCAATACGCCTTGGTCCAGGGAAAAACGTACAAAATCCGCGCGGTTCGAAGAGTCAGCCATGATCGGGAAAAAAACGAAAACCATTATTATCGACCATAACGGCAGGCTGCCTACCATTTACATAAATAAATTGACAACGCGGCAGCCGTGGCGTCGGGTATTTGCGACTGTATAGGTTAATGCCTGTATTTCTGTACCCGCTTTCATTAAACTTGCTTGCTGCAGGTCATGGGCTTTTACAAACGCTATACCTCACTACGGAGATCGAACTATGGCGAACGCAACCTGGGCACCGCGCGTACTGAGCATTTTGCGCATCGTAAGCGGCTATTGCCTGCTATGGCACGGAACCACAAAATACTTCGGCTTCCCCGGCAAGGCCATCGACGGGCTGCAGATCTTTTCACTCATGGGTATCGCCGGCCTCATAGAGATTGTCGCCGGCGTATTGCTTATCGTGGGGCTGTTCACCCGTAGCGCGGCTTTCATTGCTTCCGGCTTCACGGCTGCCGCCTATTTCATCGGGCACGTCGCAACCAAAGGCATGTTTTTATTCCCCGTCATGAACGGCGGCGAAGCGGCCGTGCTGTTCTGCTTTATTTTCTTTTATCTCATTTTTGCCGGTCCCGGCCCGTGGAGTCTGGACGCGCTACGCAACAAAGCGGATTAAGGAAGCACGTCAGCCACCCTGGAAGACGCGGCCGATACGCCAACGCACCAGCGGCTGGCGTACCGGCGGCGCCCTTTGATATCTCTTGTGCTCAGTGCCATTGCGCGTTTCGGGTTAAAGTGGCTGGGTTTTCCGCAACCGGCGTCCTCAACAAATATCCAATGCTTCGTGTCATATCTGCCAACCTCAATGGCATACGTTCCGCCGTCAACAAAGGCTTCCTGGACTGGGTCGGCGTTCAGGACGCCGACTTCATCTGCCTTCAGGAACTGAAAGCGCAGGCCGACAACATGACGGCCCCGATGCTGAACCCCGCCGGCTATTATGGCTATTTCCACTACGCCGAAAAGAAGGGCTATAGCGGCGTCGGTGTCTATGCGCGCCAGCAGCCGCTGCAGATCATCGAAGGGCTGGGCGTGCCCGAAATCGACGCCGAGGGCCGCTACATCGAGCTTGTCTACGACAAGCTGTCGCTGATTTCCGTCTATCTGCCTTCAGGATCCAGCGGCGAACACCGCCAGGCCGCCAAGTACGTGTTCATGGAACACTTTTTCGGCCATCTGGCACAGCTTGCCCAATGCGGCAGGCAAGTCATCCTATGCGGCGACTGGAATATCGCCCATAACGAAATCGACTTGAAGAACTGGAAAGGCAACCAGAAGAACAGCGGCTTCCTGCCCGAAGAGCGCGCATGGCTCACCCGCGTCTTCGAGGAAATCGGCTGGATGGACGTTTACCGGGCACTGTACCCGGACGCCACGGGCGAAGCCTACACCTGGTGGAGCAACCGCGGCCAGGCCTGGGCCAAGAACGTGGGCTGGCGCATCGATTACCAAATCGCCACAAAAGAAATCGCCGCCACCGCAAACGCCGCCTCGATCTACAAAGAACAGCGCTTCAGCGACCATGCGCCGCTGACGATAGATTACGACTGGAGCCTTTAGGGCTCGGCTCGCGACATCGCTTGGCGCCCATGGCTATGCCGGGTCAGGCCTGGCGACTCCAATACGCCAACTGGCAGTGATTTATTCTCCGCCTTCGGGCGGGCCTGGGTTGCGGGGGGCTGTCTGGCGCAGCGGGCCCAGCAAAGGGGTCAGGCCATTGTGGTCCAGTTCATGCATCAACGCCAAGAGACGCCCAACTTCCCCCTTGGGAAAGCCATTGCGGGCAAACCAATTCAGATAATGACCGGGTAAATCCGCAATCAGGCGTCCCTGATATTTGCCAAATGGCATGGTCCGGGATACGAGCAGTTCAAGGTCTTCGGAATGCATGGTGATAGTCCGGCTGTTGCATGGGCCGCGCGCGGGCGCGGGCGGCCGGTTGCACGCGGTTGTAACAGGCCTTGCGCGCTTTCCAATACAGAATTGAAATATACACGTGCCTCGGTCAGCCCGTGGCCGCTACCCCGGAACGCGTGCCTGCGATGCCGGCTCCGGTGGTTCGGTCGCACGACACATCTTTCATTCTACAAAGGGGATCACCATGAATCGATACTGGCCTGGATCGCTATGTGCGATCTTTATGTCTTGCCTGTGCATGGCCAATGCTTCCGCGCATCATGGCTGGGAATGGGCCGAGGAAGGGCAGATGCAGCTTGCCGGCGTCGTGAAGTCCGTCGCCATCGTGCCGCCGCATCCACGCCTGGAGGTGGAAACAACGAATGATGGCATCTGGCGCGTTGAATTGGGCAATCCATCGCAAACCAAGCGTGCCGGTTTCGTCGAGGGCTCGGCCAAGCCTGGTGACCACATCACCGCAACGGGCAATCGCTCGAAAGACCATGGGGAAAAGCGCATGAAGGCCGTGCAAATAACCGTTGAAGGCAAGACCTACGATATCTATCCCGATCGCATCCAGCCGGCGAAATAATCGGTGAACGGATTCGAGTGGCTGGCGGGTTTGCCGCCGGCCGTATTGCTTCAGCAGCCAGGCACGGCGTATCTGCTCGTCAATGCAGCGCATATCGCATGCATAGGCATCCTGGTGGGATCCATCGTTTCCCTGGACCTGCGTCTGCTGGGTGCAGGCCCGTGGCTGCCGCTGGCACAGGCCGGCCCCTTCCTGTCGCGCGTAGCGGCCACCGGTCTGATGCTGGCTATTATTACGGGAATCTGGCTGTTCAGTACACAACCCGATGAGTACATCGATAACACGGCTTTCCTGGTCAAAATGAGCCTGCTGGCGCTGGGTGTGCTTAACGCACTCTGGCTGCACGCCCGCAATGCATGGCGCACGGCATTGCAGTCCGCGGCCGTCGTGCCGCTTGCGGTGCGCCTGCACGCGCTGGCATCGCTGCTGATATGGCTTGCCGCGATCCTCGCTGGACGCTGGATTGCTTTTCTTTAGCCGCCAAGGCGGCGCCCGACCCTCACCCCTCTACCCTCCTCAATGACGGATCATGAACGATATTTCAAAAGGTTGGCTTAACGGATTTCTGGGCGTATTGATATTCAGCGGGTCACTGCCGGCCACGCGTGTGGCGGTGGGCGACTTCGACCCGGTTTTCCTGACGGCGGCGCGCGCCGCCATAGCGGGCATCTTGGGGCTATGCGCTTTGGGAATCGCCGGTGCGTCGCGCCCCAGCCGCCGCGACCTTGCCAGTCTTTCCATGGTGGCGCTGGGCGTGGTGGTCGGCTTTCCCTTGTTCAGTGCACTGGCACTCGAATACATCACTGCGGCCCGCTCGCTGGTGTTTGTCGGCCTGCTGCCCTTGTGCACGGCGATTTTCGGCGTGGCGCGCGGGAAAGAAAGGCCTCACCCGGCATTCTGGCTATTCGCGCTGGCGGGCGCCGCCTGTGTCGCCGGCTTCGCCCTGCTCCAAGACAGCAGCGCCTCGCTGAAAGGGGACCTCCTGATGATGGCTGCGATCGTGGCCTGCGGCTATGGCTATGCCGAAGGCGGCCGCCTTGCCCGCAGCCGCGGCGGCTGGGAGGTCATCTCGTGGGCGCTGTTGCTGTCCCTGCCCGCCATGTTGGTGCTCTG
>JAEWEH010000343.1 GCA_023389535.1 Pseudomonadota bacterium | reverse complement strand
GGCCCCGACCCATCCGGGCGATTCCCACCCATAGCCATGGCAATGGCCATGCCGCCCAGCAAGGGCCCCAGCGCATTGGCAAAATTGAAGGCGGAATGATTGAGCGCCGCAGCCAGGCTTTGCGCATCATGCGCGACGTCCATCAGCCGTGTTTGCAGTACCGTACCCAAAGCGCCGCCCATCCCTATGAAAAAAACAGTCGCCGACACCGCCCAGATGTTGGTGGCCGTTACGATGAACATGGCGCAGGCCACGGCGCTCCAGAGCAGCAGGCCGCCGGCGGTCGGCAACAGGGCCTTGTCAGCGAACCAGGGAATTAGGATGTTTCCAAAAGTCATGCCGATACCGAAGACCGCCAGTACCAGGGGCACGGTGCCCGGGGCGACGCCGGTCAACTCCATCAGCGCATCGGCCAAATACGTATAGACAGCAAATAGGCCACCGAAACCGATAGCCCCCACGCCCAAGGTCAGCCAAACCTGCGCGTGCTTGAGTGCGCCCAGCTCGCGCAGCGGGCTGGCGCCGACTTTTACGGGCGCCTTGGGCGCCAGCAGGGCGATCAGTGCGATAGTCAGTGCGCCGGCTATGGCTACCAGCCCGAAACCCCATCGCCAGCCCAAAACGTGGCCCAGCCAATTGGCGAATGGCACGCCAATGATGGTCGCGATGGTCAAACCCAGAAACATGCGTCCTACCGCCTGATTGCGCTTGCCCAGCGGCACCAGCGATACCGCTACCAGCGAGGCAATGCCGAAATACGCCCCATGGGGCAATCCGCTTAAAAAGCGCAAAACCAACAGCCATTCATAACTGGATGCGAAGGCACATAACCCGTTGAAGACCGTGAACATTGCCATCAAGGCAATCAGCAAGCTGCGTCTATCCATGCGGGCCGTCAATACGGTGAGCAGCGGGGCGCCCACCACGACGCCTAATGCATAAGCGCTGATGGCATGTCCGGCCGTCGGGGCGGATATGCCTAAGTCCCGAGCGAAATAGGGCAGCAGGCTCATGGTGGCGAACTCGGTGGTGCCGATGGCGAATGCGCCGACAGCCAGTGCGAATAGCACCAAACCGGGGGAGACCTTCCCGGCATAATGGACGGTTTTTGGGTGGGGCATGAAGGGATGTTGCAAGTCGAATGAGCGCCGTGTCGATGAAGACGGCGGAAAAGCGCCGGGCCTTGGGCGCCGGCAGAAGGCATGGCCGCGGCCATTTGAAGGCATCATTTTATGCCGGTTAAGCGGAAGTATCATGGCGGTGCTAATATCGTCGGGTTTATAAGAGCTCGCGCTCCCTTGCGATCCTCCTTCACGTCCAAACCCATCATGCCATCCCAGTCCGAGTCCTCTTATTTGCGCACCTTATATGTCGGCGCCTTTATTGTGTTGCTGGCGCTGGGCGTGCGCGCAACGTTCGGCCTGTTCATGCAGCCGATGGGGCTGGAACGCGGCTGGGGACGCGATGTGTTTTCACTGGCCTTTGCCATACAGAATCTTGTATGGGGTTTTGGCTCCATTTTCATCGGCATGCTGGCCGACCGCTATGGTTCCGGGCGCGCCATAGCGCTGGGCGCGTTCCTATACATGCTTGGCATGATGGGCATGCAGTTTTCACACAGCGAACTCAGCCTTTACTTGACCGCGGGCGTCCTGGTCGGCCTCGGACAGGCGGGGGTTACTTTCCCTGTGATTCTGCCCGTCGTCGCGCGCGCGGTGCCCGCAGCGTATCGCAGCACCGCCATGGGCATTGCGACGGCGGGCGGCTCGCTTGGCCAGTTTGCAGTGGTTCCGACCGGGCAGTTGCTGATATCCACGATGGATTGGACGGGCGCATTGTGGATACTGTCGCTGCTTGTTGGTGTGGGCTTGCCGCTGGCAGCCTTCCTGAAAGGCAAACCGGCGGCACATGCGGGCAGCCACTCGTTGGGCGCCGCGATCCGGCAGGCGCTGGGGCATGGCTCTTTTCACTTCCTGTTCTGGAGCTACGCGGTTTGCGGCTTCCATACCGCCTTCATTACGTTGCATCTTCCGGCTTATTTGACTGATGCGGGCCTGACCGCCACACACGGCGCCATCTCGATTGCCATGATAGGCCTGTTCAATGTGGTCGGCGCCTTGTATGCCGGCAAGCTGGGCGAACGCTACAGCAAACGAACGCTGCTGTCCGCAATCTATTTCCTTCGGGCCTTCGGCATTCTTTTTCTCATCAGCGTGCCGCTGACGCCAGCTGTCGCCTACATCTTTGCCGGCTGGATGGGCTTGTTCTGGCTGGGTACCGTACCACTTACACAAGGGCTGATCGGCCAGATTTACGGCCTGCGCTATGCCGCCACCTTGTCCGGGATCGTATTCCTGGGTCACCAGGTGGGCAGTTTCGTCGGCGTCTGGCTGGGGGGCTATGTCTATCAGACTACAGGCAGCTATATCAGCGTATGGTGGGCAGGCATTGTTCTGGCTGTGGTCGCGGCGGTGCTGTGCCTTCCCGTCAAGGAAAAGCCGCTGGCCGCGCCCGCAGCGGCGTAAAAGCCGCTACGTCGCAAGGGCTGGCGCTGTGTGCTGCACAGGGCTAGAATCCGGACATGGATCCCTTTCCCCATAAGCCAGCCCATTCCGTATCCCCGCCTCGCATGCCGCGAGCATGGCGCTTGGCGGGCTGGCTTGCGTTGACGGTCGTTCTGACGCTTTCCTTTATTGGTTATCTGACACCCGACATGCGCGTGCAATGGGCAAATTTTATGGCGCTTTGCGGGCTTTAGCGCATCGCCCGCCTTACGTCGGCCAGCCCGGCGAACTGCCCCCTGGCCGGCGCGTCAGATTTTGATACAGGCCGTTGCAAGCTCCTGCGGTTTCTTTTTGATAGATGTTGGATACTGAAGTCCTCTGACAACGTGTGTTCATCTTCAGGAGAGTCCTATGGCAACAGGCACCGATAAGGTCAAAGAAGTCATCAATGAAGGGGCGGATATGGCGGACCGCGCGGTCGCAAGCGCCGCCACAAAGGCATCCAACGCAACACATCGGGCCAGGGACGCCGCGACAGGCGCCGTGGATACCGGCAGCGATTATGTCGAAGGGGCGATCATGTGCGCAAAGGACATGGTGCGCGCCAAACCCATCACTACTTTGGCCGTCGTGGCTGTACTCGCCTATCTTTGTGGACGCATGAAGTAGGCGCTGCACGCGCCGTCTGATCAGTGGCTGTTAAACCGGCGGTCCGCTGCGTTGCACGCAGGGGACCGCTGCTCGTCGACAGCACTGGCTCCTTCCGT
>JAEWEH010000298.1 GCA_023389535.1 Pseudomonadota bacterium | reverse complement strand
GCTTGGGGACCGGCTTCGGGGTCATCGAAGTGATGGAGCATGCCCGAGTCCGCAGTTCTGGCGGATTGCAGCGCGTCGTACAGTCCCTGTACTTCGCCGCAAGGAATGTCCGCCTGCTGCATGCGTTCGATCAGATCCGCCCGCCGGTGCCGGCCGATGACATCCTGCAGTATGGGAACCAGGATAGCCCTATGTTTGGCGCGATCGGTGTTTTTCTCGAAGCGTGGGTCGGCAGCCAATTCGGGGCGGAAAATCACGCGCTCGCAAAAACGCCGGTACTGCCCGTTGTTGCCGACAGCGATGACCAGCGGGCCGTCCTGTGCTTCAAATACTCCGTAGGGAACGATGGCGGGATGCGAGTTGCCGAATTTGGCCGGGTCCTGCCGGCTTAGCAGCGCGGCCAGGCCATAGTAAGAAGTGATCGCCAGGCCATTATCATACAGTGCCATCTGGATGTGGCGCCCGTGCCCGGTTGATACTCGTTCGTACAGCACGGCCAGAATGGCCTGCGCGGCATGCATGCCGGTGAACATGTCCACGGCGGCCACGCCGAATTTCAGTGGGCCCTGGCCTTCTTCGCCGTTCATGGCCATGATGCCGGTTTCGCCCTGGATGACCAGATCGTAGCCTGGGCGCTTGCTTTCGGGGCCGAGAACGGAATATCCCGCGATCGAGCAGTACACAAGGCCGGGATTCAGCGACTTAAGGTGCTCATAGCCCAGCCCTAGCTTTTCCGCTCCGCCTTGTTTGAAGTTCTGAATCACGACGTCGGATTTCACCGCAAGCTGCTCCGCCAGCTTGCGGCCTTCTTCGGTCTGCAGATCCAGGCAGACGGAACGTTTGTTCCGGTTCGCGCTATTGAAATACGATGTATTGCGGCTACCGACCCTGATCCCCCAGTCGCGCGTGTCATCGCCGCGCAATGGGTGTTCCACCTTGATGACGTCGGCGCCCAGGTCGCCCAGCGCCATGCCACAAAGGGGGCCGGCCATGACTCTGGACAAATCCAGAACGCGCACTCCAGATAAAGGTTGTATGCCTCGCACTGCGGTTTCCTGCTCAATTCAACTCAATTGGCCAAACATTATCCGCGGCGTTGAGACGATGACAATCCCCACGGATATTGACATGATGTTAAAGAAATTCGATCATGGCGCATGGATCTTCTTTCCCTCAATATCTTTGTCGAAATCGTCGATAGCGGTAATTTGTCCCAGGCGGCGCGTTCGCTGGGAATGTCCCGCGCCAACATCAGCTACCACCTGACCCAGCTCGAAAAATCGCTGGGGGCCGAATTATTGCGCCGGACGCCACAAGGCAATGAACTGACGAATGTCGGCGAACGCACCTACCGGCATGCCTGCAATATCATCAATGAATCGGCCATCCTGAAAGAGGCGGCCAGGCAAGGGGTTGATGGCCTGGGCGGCAAAATAGACCTGAGCATACCCACGGGCTATGGGCAACTGATCATGGCGCCATGGCTCATCGACTTCAAGAAACGCTATCCGGGCATCGTGCTGGAGGTTCGGTTCGAGAACTTCGTCGATAACCTGGTTCGTGACGGGGTGGACGTGGCGGTCAGCGTCATGATCGCGCCGCCGCCCACGCTGGTGGTGCGTAACCTGGGCCCCCTGCGCTACGTGGTCTGCGCATCCACCGATTGGGCCGCGCAGAACGCCATGCCGCGCACCCCCCAGGAGCTATGCAATGCGCCTGTCATTACCACTGGCGGCATCACGGGACGGGCCCATTTGACGGCGGTGCGCCGTGGTCGGGAAGGCGACGTGCGCCTGCATCCGACCTTGCTGTCCCGCAGTTTCCCGTATTTGCGGGATTGCATTATCGCGGGTGTGGGGGTGGGCGTCGTGCCGGACTACGTGGTCGATGACCTGGTCCGCGATGGACGCATCGTCACAAGCATGGAGGACTATGTGTTGACCCTGGACCGCAGCCATATGTACTTGCTGTATACGCCCAACCGCTATCAGTCGCGCGCCGTCCGGACGCTGATCGATTTCCTGTCCGACCGTCTGGGTATAGCAAGACCCATGCGCAAGAGCCTGGAGCACAGTCCGCCTGCGGACCTTGGGCCGCAGGCCGCACGCACGACTCCTGTTCCGCCCCCGGGATAGATCCTGGGCATTGCTTTCAGTCCGGCATCGGTGTTGGCCGCCGGGAAGTTACGCTTATGCCCGCACACAGCGCAGCAGTTCCTCGCCGTAAGCCTCCAGTTTGCGGGCGCCGACACCGCTGATGCCTTCGAGGTCTTCCAGGCTCTGGGGCCGGTTCAGCGCGATTTCGCGCAGCGTCGCATCATGAAAAATGACGTAAGCGGGGACGCCATGGCCCCGGGCGACTTCTGATCGCCAGGTGCGCAGGTTCTCGAAGCGCTGCTGCGCTTCCGGCGGCAGGTCGACGCCTGCTTTTTTGGTTTTCGCGCTGGACGAGCGCGCATTGCGCGTCTTCTTTTCCGGTTCGCGCCGCAGCATCAGCGTGGTTTCGCCCTTCAGGACCGCCCGGCTGCTCTCCGTCAGGGCCAATGTACCGTAGCCTTCATGGTCGACCGCCAGCAGGCTCTGCGCCAGCAACTGGCGCAATACGCCGCGCCAGGCCTGTTCGGATAAATCCTGCCCTATGCCGAATACCGTCAGGGTGTCGTGGCCATATTGCTGGATCCGGTCGGTGAGCTTGCCCCGCAGTATGTCGATGAGATGCCCGGCGCCGAAGCGCTGGCCGCGCTCGCGCCACAGACGGTATACGGCCGACAATATCTTTTGCGCCGCCACGGTGCCGTCCCATGCTTGGGGAGGCTCCAGGCAGGTGTCGCAGTTGCCGCAAGGCTGGATGGACTGATCAAAGTAGGCCAGCAGCCGCTGCCGCCGGCAGGCCACGGTTTCGCACAGGCCCAGCATGGCATCCAATTGCGCGCCCAGGCGCCGGCGGAAGCTTTCATCGCCGGCGGATTCGTCGATCATGCGCCGCTGTTGCACCACGTCTTGCAGCCCATAGGCCAGCCAGGCGGTGGCCGGCTGGCCATCGCGCCCCGCGCGTCCGGTTTCCTGGTAATAGCCTTCCACCGACTTGGGCAGGTCGATGTGGGCCACGAAACGCACGTCGGGTTTGTTCACGCCCATGCCGAAGGCGATGGTCGCCACCATGACCATGCCTTCCTCGCGCAGGAAACGGGCCTGGTGGGCCGCGCGGACCTGTGCATTCAGGCCGGCATGGTAAGGCAGCGCCGGGATGCCGTTGTCGCTGAGGAATTTGGCCGTTTCCTCGACCCGGGCGCGCGACAGGCAGTACACAATGCCGCAATCGCCTTCGTGTTCGGCCTGGATGAAGGACAGCAACTGGCGCCGGACCTCGTTCTTCTCGACGATGCGATACAGGATGTTGGGCCGATCGAAACTGGCGACGAAATGCGGCGCATCATTCAGTTCCAGCCGCTCCGCAATTTCGCGCCGGGTCGCCGAGGTGGCGGTGGCCGTCAGCGCCAGGCGCGGCACCTGGGGCCAGCGCTCGTGCAGGATCGACAGGCCCAGGTACTCGGGGCGGAAATCATGGCCCCATTGCGATACACAATGCGCTTCGTCGATGGCGAATAGGGAAATCCGCCCTTGGCTCAACAAGTCCAGGCAGCGGTCGGTCAGCAGCCGTTCGGGCGCGACATACAGCAGATCCAGTTCACCGGCCAGAAAGGACTGCTCTACTTCGCGCGCTGTGCGCCAGTCTTGGGACGAGTTCAGGAACGCGGCACGGACGCCGAGTTCCAGCAGTGCGTCGACCTGGTCCTGCATCAAGGCAATCAAGGGTGAAATCACTACGCCCGTGCCGCTGCGCACCAGGGCCGGAATCTGGTAACACAGCGATTTGCCGCCGCCCGTGGGCATCAGCACCAGTGCATCGCCCCCTTGCACCACATGGTCGATGATGGCTTGCTGATCGCCGCGAAAAGCCTCGTAACCGAAGACGCGCTGCAGTGTTTCAAGAGCAGAAGAAGACATGCTTAATAAATGGGTACGGAAAATCGAATGGCTATATCATAGTCGCCGCTGATGAGCTCCCGCTCCGCCCGCAAGCCCACCCGCAGGTTGGGGCTGTACCAGAATTGCTGCGTGAAGCCGAAACTGCGCTGTTGGTCGCCCAGGGAGGTGCGCGCGCTCTCGTAGCTGCCACTGAGATCGCCCCAGCGCCCCAGGGGCATGGTCGCCATCCATTTTTGGCGCATTCCGCCCGGTGACAAACCACCACCGTTCTGATACCGGCTCAGGTCGGAAAAGCCTTCGGTGTGCCGCTCATTCAACCACGACAGGCGCAGTGTGTCGGCAAGGTCGACGGAATATGCGGCCTGGTAGCGCCAGCCTTTGTACAGGCCCTGGTTGGCTCGGGCGACACCGGCGCTCCATGCGCCCCAGCGGGTCTGGTATTGGCCGCCGATGCCGGACGTCATCAGGTCCGGCGCGAGTTCCAGCTGCGATTCCAGGGTCAACGCGGGACTCAGCCCATAGCGCAGCACGGTATTGCTGGCCGTGGGCCCGAAGTTAAGGTCTTCCTGGCTGGAGGAATAGTCCAAGGCACCGATGGCCATGGTGTATTGCCAGCGGTGGGCGTCGCCGGCGCTGACCAGCGATGACTGAGAAATGCTGATGCCGCCCAGCCGGGTGGCATTACCCCATGCCGGCACGGCGATGTCTTCATTGCCCAGCGTCACGCTGAAGCCTTCGGTATCGGCATAGCGCCAGTTGCTGGCGCCATAGGTCCAGGGATGGTCCGACTTTCCCGCCCAACGAGCGCCCAGCCTGGGAGCGCGGCGCCACCCCTTGGAACCGCGCAAACCGGGCGAGGCGGTCGAGGGCTTATTGCGTAGCCACGACGTGCTATCACCCGGCTTCCAGAAAATATCGTAGGGAATGTCCGGCGTGGCTTCTGCCGGCGGCTCGTCCATGCCGATAAACAGGTCGTCGATGGCGGGCCTGTCCGGCAAGGGCTGGGCTGGCGCATTGGAGATCTGTGGCGCGGCGAAAACCTGGGCCGGAGCCAAGTCGCCCAATTGCGGCCCAGCCGCGCTGGCAGGGCAGGCCAGGCTGGCAGCCCACGCCATCAAGGCAAACCGGGCCAGCCACGGTCGTTTACGGATACGCTGTCGCAGGGAAAACTGGTACTTCATCAATGACAAAAATCCTTCAGGCCGGGCCGCGTAGGCCGCGCCGCGCAGGCCGCGCCGCGCACGACCTGCAACCGCACACTATCCCGGCCGCCGTTCGCGGCCGGCAACTCGCCCCTTGCGTCTTCCCAACTTGGCGGCTGGGATGCCTGCGCTTTCAGCGCTGGCGCCGAGTGGCCGAAAAATCCATGAAGGCATCGCCGCTTGCGTCCACGGATTTTTTCAAGGCGCTGTATTTTTCCAGCACGGTGGACTTGTACACCACGCCCAGCAAGCGCGGTGGGCCGTCCCGGGGTACCACGGGCAGGCGCTCCCCGCGGAACTGCACGAAATAATCCTGAGCCTGATCCAGGCCCATATCGGGGTGCAAGGTTTTCACGAAATCCAATCGCAGCACGTCCCCTGCCTGCTTTTGCTGCAAGTCGCTTTGGCTCACCAACAGGCGGGTCAGGTCCTGCTGCGCAATGACCCCCTGGTACATGCCCGCTTCATCGACGACATACAGATACTTGACCGGGTAGTCCACGAACAACTGGAGCGCGTCGCGCAAGGGCGCTGTGGTGGATATGACCGTATCGGCGGGCCGGACCAGGTCGGCGATCAGGGTGTGCCGCAATTCATGGCGTAGCCGTGCATCGCGCTCGCGCGCCACGGTCACATCATACATCGCGATTTCCGCAACGGCCCGCGAAACAAAGTAGGCCACCACCCCCGCCAGCATCAGCGGCAGCACGATTTGGTAGCTCAATGTCATCTCGAAGATCATCAGGATGGCCATCAGCGGCGCGCTGGTGGCCGCCCCTAAAAAGCTGCCCATGCCGACCAGGGTGTACATATAAAGGGGCGTGCCAAGATCCGGCAGCATTACGGCCGCCAGTTGCCCGAACAGGGTACCCAGGGCGCCGCCGACGAACAGCGCCGGCGTGAACACGCCGCCCACCGCGCCGGAACCGGCGGTCAGGGCGGTTGCGAGCACCTTGCATAGCAACACCAGAACCACGGCCTGCCAGGTCCAGGGGTTATGCAGCAGGGACGAGACGACACTGTAGCCATTTCCCGCCACCTGAGGCATCGCCATGAGGAGCAGCCCCAGCAGGCCGCCGCCCAGACCCAGCCGGGCCGGCAAAGGCAGCGAGGTGCGCTGGAATTGCCGTTTGGAAAGATCCAGGAATTTCAAAAACAATGGGGCGCCCAGCCCGGACAGCATGCCCAGTAACAGGAAGGGCAGGACTTCCAGCGCGGAAATCTGCGGCATGTCCGCCATGGCATAGGTGGTCTGGTAGTGGCCGGTCGCGCGCATCACGGCGTTGGCGCTCGCAGCCGCCACCAGCAAAGGCCCCATGCTTTGCATGGTCATGGTGCCCAGGATGATTTCGGCAACGAACAGCGCCCCGGCGATCGGCGCTCCGTAGGCCGAGGCGACGCCGGCGGCCGCGCCGCAGGCCACCAGCAGCCGCAGCCGCGCCGTACTGAAATAGGTGAAGCGCCCGACGGCTGACGCACTGAGCGCGGCCAGGTGCACCATGGCGCCTTCGCGGCCTATGGATCCCCCCGACACGACGGTGCACAGCGACGACAGGGACCGCAACATGCCCTGACGGATCGACAGGCGGCCGTCGCCAATGGCGACTGCTTCCATGTAGTCCGAGTTGGCGCCGGCCTTCAGTTTCTTCGAAGCCCACAGCAGCAAGCCGGCCGCCACCCCGCCGCCCAATGGGAAAATCAGCCTGCCATACCAGGGCAGGCTGTCGATGACGCCGACGATGGATCCGCTGCGGCCGGTGAACAGGTGTTGGGCGATACGCATGGCTTCGTGAAAGCCTATCGTGGCGAAGGCGCCTGCGGCTCCGGCCAGGGCTGCCCAGCAGAGCATGGCGGGCAGATCCGACAGCCACGAGTAAGCGGCAAGCCGCTTGCGTACTGACTGTACTGGATTACGTTGCATGTCGCCGCCTGAAAGACAAAGGAAGAACCATACCGCAAGCGCCATATCCATTTCAATTCATTTCGGGCGCTTGCCAGCCACCGGGCAGCGCGGCACACTTGGGTTCTATGGACAACATTCTGGCAAAAATCCTGGTGGTCGATGACGATCCGGCCTTAAGGCAGCTGCTGGCCGATTATCTCAACCGCCACAACTACGACACCTTGCTTGCGCCCAACGCCAGCGATCTGGCCGCGCGCATCCAGCGTTATTCCCCGGACCTGATCGTGCTGGACCGCATGATGCCGGATGGCGATGGCGCCGAGGCCTGCCGGCGTTTGCGGCAGCAAGGCGAAGACATTCCGGTGATCTTGCTGACCGGACGCGACGAGACGGTGGATCGCGTCATCGGGCTGGAAGCCGGGGCCGACGATTACGTCGGCAAGCCGTTCGATCCGCGCGAGCTGCTGGCGCGCATCGAAGCCGTATTGCGGCGCAAGAAGGGCGCTTCCGCCCTGAACAAAGACAAGCCGGTCGCCTTCGGGCCCTTTGTTTTTGATCCCGCCACGCGCCAGCTATTCAAAGATCAGCAAATCATCAAGCTCACCGGCGGCGAAGTCAACCTGCTTGAAGCCTTGGTGAACAACCCCGGCAAGCCGCTGTCGCGCGACCGCCTGCTGGCCCTGGCGCGCGACGACGACGAGGGCGAGCGCAATGACAGGGCCATCGATATCGCGGTGTTGCGCTTGCGTCGCGCCATCGAAGACGATCCCAAGCAGCCGCGCTGGATTCAGACTGTCTGGGGGGTGGGTTATCGCTTCTCGCCTTGAGCGGTCCCGATTCATGCTGCGTTCCCTGTTGCCTCGGTCACTCAGCGCCCGCATGGTGCTGCTCATCCTGGGGACCATATTGCTGGTGCAGGCCGCCACATTCGCGACCCTGTCCTACTATCGCAAGAAATTCACCGAAGAGGTCGCGGTCGAATTCACCGCCACGACCATACGCACGCTGCGCGCTTCACTGGCCGAGATCCCGGCCGATGAGCGGGCTGAGTTCGTGCGCCGCGCCTCGCATAACGAGTGGCATCTTTGGTCCCGCAGCTTGCCCTCGGACGCCAGCCTGGAAGGCGGCCGGGCGGCGCCACGGCGCCCGCGCGAGCCGCCGCCCGCGCCGCCCGCCAGCGACATACGCAAGAATCTGCGTTCCTTCGTGAAGGCGCTGAATCGCAAGCTGAACGACGATACCCGTGTGGCCCTGTCCCGGGGCGCCGAGCCGCGACTGTATATATCGTTGCTGCCCCAGCTTGATTCCGAAGACGGGCGTTACAACCGCGAATGGCTGGTCATCCCGCTTGATCGCATCGCGCCGCCTGTCGCCACGCCGGTGATCGTCGTCTGGTTGACCGGCATGGGCCTGTTCCTGCTGCTGGCCGCTGCCTTCTCCTGGCATATCACCCGCCCTTTGACCCGGCTTGCGGATGCCGCCGACCAATTAGCCGCGGGCCAGCCCCAGCGGGTCGTGCCGTCCGGTCCCAGGGAAACGCGGGTGCTGGCCGAGCGCTTCAACGCCATGCTGGACACGCTCGCCGAATCCAATGCGGTCCAGCGCACCTTGCTGGCCGGTTTGCCCCATGATCTGAAAGCGCCGTTGTCCAGGATGTGGCTGCGCATCGAAATGCTGGATGACTCCAGTTTCCAGGAAGGCATGCGCAAGGACCTGCAGGACATGCAGCGCATGGTCAATCAATTCATCGGTTTCGTGCGCGGTTCAGATCCCGGCTCTTATCAATTTGCTCCGCTGGCGCTGAATCAATGGCTGGAAGAGCAGGTCGCTGCCTGGGAAAGCGCCGGCAGCCCCGTCAAACTGTTAGGCCTGCCCCATGATCGCCTGGTCATACAGGCCGATCAGGTGGCGCTCGGGCGCTTGCTGGACAACCTGATCACGAATGGCCTGAATCACGGCAAGCCACCGGTGGAGGTCAGCCTGGACTCCCAGCCCGGCCTGGCTTTGATTACGGTCGGCGATCATGGCCCGGGCATCAGCGCCGCGCGCAGGACGGAGGCTCTGCGGCCTTTCTCGCGCCTGGACGAGGCGCGTACGCGAACGGGTTCCGTAGGCCTGGGCCTGGCGCTGGCAGAGGCCATCGTGAAGGCGCACGACGGTAGCCTCGCCCTGGACACGGCGCCTGGCGGCGGCCTGCAGGTCCGTATTACGCTGCCTGTGCTGGAGGCCGAAGGCTAAGGCTCGATAACACTAAAAGGGCACGCGCACGGTCCGGCGCGGCGACGCGGCGGCGCAAGGACACTTGCGGCGGCTCAGGAAAAGAGATCCGGCGTCGTGCCGGCTTGCGGCTTCGGCGGTGCCAGCCCCAGGTGCCGCCATGTGGTCTGCGTGGCCATGCGTCCGCGAGGCGTGCGCTGCAGATAGCCTTGCTGGATCAAAAACGGTTCGATGACGTCTTCAATCGTGTCGCGCTCTTCGCCGATGGCGGCCGCCAGGCTGTCTACGCCCACGGGTCCGCCATCGAATTTATGGATGATTGCCTCCAGCAGCTTGCGGTCCATCAGGTCCAGGCCCTGGGGATCGACCTCGAGCATGGACAGCGCCGCGTTGGCGACATCGGTGTCGATATGCCCGCCCGCCTTGACCTCGGCATAATCGCGCACGCGGCGCAGCAGGCGGTTGGCGATGCGCGGCGTGCCGCGGGCGCGGCGCGCGATCTCGGCTGCCCCAGCCGGCGTGGCGCGTGCGTTCAGAAGATGCGCGCTGCGTTCGACGATATGGGTAAGGTCTTCGGCACTATAGAATTCCAGGCGCGAGACAATGCCGAAGCGATCGCGCAATGGGTTGGTCAACATGCCCGCGCGCGTGGTGGCGCCCACCAGGGTAAAGGGCTGCAAGTCGATCTTGACGCTGCGCGCCGCCGGCCCTTCGCCGATCAGGATGTCGATCTGGAAGTCTTCCAGGGCCGGGTAAAGGATTTCTTCCACGACCGGTGACAGCCGGTGGATTTCATCGATGAACAGGACATCGTTCTTTTCCAGATTGGTCAGCATGGCAGCCAGGTCGCCCGGCCGCTCCAGTACCGGCCCGGACGTCTGGCGCAGTTGCACGCCCATTTCATGGGCCACGATATGCGCCAGTGTCGTCTTGCCCAGGCCCGGCGGCCCGAACAGCAGTACGTGGTCCAGGGCTTCATGGCGATTTCGGGCGGCGGCGATGAAGATTTCCAGTTGCTCGCGCACCCTGGGCTGGCCTATGTATTCCTTCAGTTCCCGCGGCCGCAGGGCGCGTTCGATCGACTCTTCGTTGGGCGATGCGCTTTGCGGCGCAACGATGCGCTCGGAGGCGGGCAGGGCGGAAAGGGCGTCGGAATGGATGGCCATGGTGTATCGTGCTGATTATATTTACAGTGCCTATCGTACTCCAGTTGCCGGCGGGCGCGCAGTATCGGCTGGATTGCTGCATAATTTGCCTTTCCCTTCCCTGGCAGGTGTCCCATGAACCACGCATTACCCACTTATGACGACGTGGCAAGGGCCGCGCAAACCTTGAACGGGGTCGCGCACCGCACGCCCGTCCTGACTTCCGGCTCCCTGAACGAGCGGCTTGGGGCGCAGGTCTTCTTCAAATGCGAGAACTTGCAGCGCGTCGGCGCCTTCAAGTTCCGCGGCGGCTATAACGCGGTATCCAGGCTGTCGGCCGAGCAGCGCAAGGCGGGGGTCGTGGCCTTTTCTTCAGGCAATCACGCGCAGGCGGTCGCCCTGGCGTCCAGGCTGCTGGGCGTATCGGCCACCATCGTCATGCCGCTGGATGCGCCCGCCGCCAAAAAGGCGGCCACAGAAGGCTATGGCGCGCGCGTGGTCAGTTATGACCGCATGACGCAGGACAGGGAAGAAGTTGCGCGCGAATTGGTGCAGCGGGATGGCCTGACGCTGATTCCGCCTTTTGACCATCCGGACGTCATCGCCGGCCAGGGTACGGCGGTCAAGGAACTGCTGGAAGATGCCGGCGGATTGGATGCGCTTTTCATCCCGCTGGGCGGGGGCGGGCTGCTGTCGGGTTCATTATTGGCGGCGCATGCCATCAACCCGGATTGCGAGGTCTACGGTGTCGAGCCCGAGGCAGGCAACGACGCGCAGCAGTCTCTGGAGCATGGCGCCATAGTGCGCATACCGCCGCCGAACTCCATTGCCGACGGCGCCTTGACCCAGGCCTTGGGCAAGCTGACTTTTCCCCTCATCCGCCAGTACGCAAAAGGCGTACTTACCGTCAGCGACGCGCAATTGATAGACGCCATGCGCTTTTTTGCCGAACGCATGAAAATCGTGGTGGAACCGACGGGGTGCCTGGGCGCTGCGGCGGCCTTCAATCATGCCGTACCGATCCGCGGCAAGCGGGTGGGCGTCCTGCTTAGCGGCGGCAACGTCGATCTGGCCTCTTACGGGCGCTTCCTGCAAGCCTGAATGCCAGGCAGCGACAGCTGCTTGACGATAGCCGCCAGCCGCGCGCTGATATCCGTGCGCAAGCGCGTTTCGGGCAGTATATTGTCCGGCCCGCCGCAACTGACGACAAAAACGCCTTCGCCTGTGATGGCGGAAAAGGGCGCGGCGGCGGCATTGATGCCCGGCTGCCAATCTCCGATGCCAAAACAGCAACCACTTGCATCGAAGTCGGCGCAAGCATTTTTCATGATGGCGGGCATATTGTCCGGCACAGCGAGATCATGCAGCAACGCATCCCGCTGGGCTGCGGGAAGGCTGGCCAGATAGGTGCGGCCCATGGTGCTGTTCATCGCGACGCGATAGCCTACCGGAAGACGCAAATACAGTGCCGATGAACCGTGTACGGCATCGACATAGGTCATGCTCTGGCCATCGAAGACGCCCAGCGCGACTGCGGCGCCCGTTTCCTGCGCCAGCTGCTCCATAAGGGGGCGTGCCAACTGCCGTACTTCCAGGCTGGCCAAGCATCCGAATCCCAGGGCGAGAATGCCGTAGCCGGGGCTGTAGCGGCCGGTTTCGGCGTCGTAGCGCAAATAGCCCAGGGTGGTCAACGTATAAACGATACGGCTGACGGTTGATCTGGCCAAGCCCGTTTGCTCCGCCAATTCCAGATTCCCCAGCGACTTGATGCCCGGCGTGAAACAACGCATGACGCTGAGCCCACGTGCCAATGCTTCGACGAAATCGGGCGAGGAAGGATCGCCTTGGACCGCAGCGCGCTTGCGACGCGCGGGACGCCGCGGCGTTGCCGGTGGCTGGCCGCCGGCGGGTGGAGGAGACGACGAAAAGGATTGCATTTGCGTGTGTAGCGCCGTATATTGGACGTAATAAAAAAAGGAATTGAATCCCATTCTACGGAATTAAACAGAAGAAGTCACTTTTTTTGACCAGGACTCAGGAGACATCATGTTCAAAACCGGAATCAAATTTCTCGCCGCCGCCATGCTGGGCGCGGTGGTCAGCACCGCCCATGCCGCAAGTTTCCCGGACCGTGCCATTACCCTGGTCACGCCATTCCCCGCCGGGGG
>JAEWEH010000280.1 GCA_023389535.1 Pseudomonadota bacterium | reverse complement strand
CTGTATGCCCTGGAATTCGATGACGCGCTGGTCGAAAGCCGTCCTGCCCGCGGCAAAAGCCAGCGCCCGGTCGAACGCGGCCCGCGCAATACCGATACTGATGGCGCCCGCGACCGTCCGTGAAAAGTCCAGGGTCGTCACGGCCTGGCGCACCCCCTTGCCTTCCTCGCCAACCAAGTGATCCGGCGGCAGCGGCACATCATCCAGCACCAAGTCCACATGCGGCCCATTGCGCAAGCCAAAGGTGCTGGCGTTGGGGCCCTGCTCCGTCGATACACCCGGCATATCGTTGCGCACGAAAAAGGTGGACACGCCCACGTCGGTTTCGGCCAGAATGATGTATGCCTCCGCGGCCGAACCCGAAGTGATGAAAGACTTGCGGCCCTTGACCCGCCAACCTTCGGGCGTCCTGTATGCCTTGGTATCCAGGCTGCGGATGTCGCTGCCATGGTTGGCTTCGGTCAAGGCATAAGAAGTAATCAGGCCACGGCTGAACTCCGGCAGCACTTGCTGCTGCAAAGATGCGCTGCCAAACAGTTTGATCAGCGTTTGCGCCTGCAAGATAGTGATCAGGCTAATTCCCACCGCGGCGCTCGCGTACGAAGACTCTTCGAATACCGCCGCACACTGGGTAAAGCTCGCGCCCTGGCCACCCCATTTCCTCTCGAGCGTCAATGAGGTATAGCCTTTGCGAGCCAAACGCTTGATCGACTCGACGGGATAGATATCCTCCCGGTCGACTTGGTCCGCAAATGGCAGTACATCGCTGGCTACCGCCTCGCAGAGCCCATTCAGAAAGTCCGCGTCAACGATATCCCGCCATAGCTGCCGGCTCCACGCATACGGCTGCACTGTGTTCGGACTCATCGCTTTCTCCTTTTTATCTTTGCCCGGCTACTGCGGCATTTGCCGGGAATCTACTAGGCCATAACGGAAAATCCTGATAAAGTGACCATAAGTTCCGGCATGCGGAACCAGCGTCCCGGCACGCAGAACAAATAAGCACACAAAGCTCTGATTCATGACGGCAAAGAACCCGAAAGAAACGCCTACCCCGTCGGATACCGTGCAAAGCGTCAGGCGAGCGCTCGAGATCCTGCATATTCTGTCCTTCAATGCTTCCTCGTCGGGCATGCGTTTTTCCGACCTTCAGGCTCAAAGCGGCCTCAGCAAGGGAACCTTGCATCGACTGCTCAAATCACTTTTGACGGAAGGGTTTGTCGAGCAAGCGGCCGGCAGCCGTGTCTACTACTTGGGCCTGGAATTTCTTTCCATGGGCGAACGGGCGGCCAATCGGCTGGATATCAGGGCGGTCACCCAGCCCAGTCTGGAACGTCTATCGCACGCCACCGGCGACACCGTCATGCTGACCATACGCAGTGGGCTGGACGCGGTATGCATAGACAGGCGCGAGGGATCTTTTCCCGTAAAAGTCTTGACCCAGAATGTGGGGACGCGGCGCCCGCTAGGCATAGGCTCCGGCAGCCTCGCGCTGCTCGCCGCCATTCCCGATGAAGAAGTGGAAAACGTGCTGCGACGCAACGCCAGCCGCTTGGCGGCCTATCCCACCGTCAGCGTAGACACGCTGCGCAAGGCCGTTGCCGACACCCGGGAGCGCGGTTATGCTTTCAATCCGGGGCATCTGTTGAAAGGCATGTACGGCATAGGCGTTACCATATATTTGGCCAAACAGCCCGTCGCCGCCCTTAGCATCGCCGCCAACTACGGCCGAATGAACGTCGAAAGACGCAAGGAAATAGCAGAAATGCTCAGGCGGGAAGCCACCCGGCTTACCGATGAACTGGGCGCCAAATAACGTAGACGGCAAGACGGCGGGAAGACATGGATAAATACGTTTTAGTTACTGGTGGCAGCAATGGCATAGGCAAGGCCATCATCGAGCGCCTTGCGCAGGATGGCTATCACACCCTCAATCTGGACAAGGCGGCTCCCGCCTCCCTTTCCAGGAATGAACTACATATCCCCACCGACCTCTGCGATACCACTGCACTGCTGTCCACCCTAGCGGATTTATGCCGCCGGCATGAAATTCTGCGCCTGGTGAATAATGCCGGCATGGTGCGGCCAGCCGCGTTTGAAGACACAACACTGGATGATATGCGCGCGGTCGCTGCATTGAATACAGAGGTACCGCTGCTGGTCGCGCAGCGCCTGCTACCCGCCATGAAAGCCGCGCAATTCGGCCGCATCGTCAACGTCAGCTCCCGCGCGGCCCTGGGCAAAGAACAGCGTACCGCCTATGCGGCATCCAAAGCAGGCCTGTTGGGCATGACGCGCACCTGGGCGCTGGAATTGGCGCGCTCCGGAATCACCGTCAACGCAGTCGGACCCGGCCCCATCGCCACCGAGCTGTTCATGGCCGCCAATCCTCCGGAAGCTGAAAAGACCAAGCAGATCCTGCGGTCCGTACCGGTGGGGCGCATGGGCCAGCCCACCGAAGTCGCCCATGGCGTTGCGTCGCTTATGGACGACCGTGCCGGCTTCATCACAGGCCAGGTGCTCTATATCTGTGGCGGCATGACGGTGGGCCTGGCTTCCTAGGCGTGCCGCGCGGGCGCCTCAGCCGCGCTAACGGGGGCCTTGTTCGCCCGTACTTCCTGCGCCTTCCGGCGATAGCGCACAATGCGTTCCTTGATGCCCGGCCTGGCGGCCGAATCAACCAGGGCCTTCAGGTCCGCCGCGGCGAGGCCGGCCTGCTGGCCCGACGCCGCGTAGATTGCCGCGCGCGTCTCGTCATCCAGCACTTGCGCGCGGCGGGCGATGCGTTCGATTTCGTCCGCTGCCTGCATGGCGTCGATACGCCGCGTCGCCAGTCCGCGATGCAGCGCCTCGTCAGCGCCGATGCGCCTGCCGCTGCCAACCCATTCGCGCGCGACGCCCGCGCCCACCAGCCTGGTCAGGCGGCCAGTACCTAATACCAGGCCAAAGCCCGCACCCGGAAAGCAGAAATTACCGTCATCGACGATGATGCGTTCTTCGCACGCGGCAAAGAGATCGGCGCCTGCCCCCATGATGCGGCCGTGGCCCAGGGCTACCGTCGCGAACGGTGCGCTGTACACAGCCTGCAGCAGAAGCTCCACGCGTACGAAGCGGGCGAGCAAGGTATCGTCAGTTTCGTCATCAAGGCTGGACAGATCGAAGCCAGTGCAAAAATGTTTACCCTGCCCCTGCAGCACCAACAAGGCCGCCCGGGTATCGACACACTCGTCCACCAAAGCCTGCAGCGCCCCCACCAAGGTGTTCGACAAGCAGTTGCCCGCCTCCGGTCGATTCAGCATGGCCCTGACCACGCCACCGTCGCGCTCTACATGCAGTACGTTTTCCATAGTCTTCTATGCCGCGCCAGCCCAAAGATTGGGCACCATGTCATTTGAATACCCCGACACAAATTCTTTGCGCTGGCCCGTATGGGCGTCATACACACTGCGCCGAATGCGGCCGATATTGCCACCATAAAGATGGATGCTGATGGAGACCTGATCGTCGTAGGCGTTGCTGACCCGGTGAATATCCCCGATGGTGGGCGACACACACGCCACTTGCCCGGGGCGCAATACCTTTTCCGGTCCGACTGGCTCCAGCCCGGAAGGCGTCAGGCGATAGGGCTGGTCTACTTCGGCGCCGCGCAACATGCCGATGACCCCCCAGACCGTGTGGTCATGCACCGGCGTGGCCTGGCCGGGGCCCCATACAAAACTGACAAGCGAAAAGCGGTCTTGCGGGTCCCCATAAAGCAGATATTGGCGATAGTACTGCGGGTGCGGTTCCGCCATGGCCTGGGGCAGCCAGCCATCGCTTGCGACAAGGTCGGCGATCAGCCCGCTAGCTTGCGCCAGCACATCGGGTTCTGCCAAGCCAGCGCGCTCGACCAAGCGGCTAAGCGCCGAGACTGTATCTTGCAATTTATGGCGGCTCATGGCTGGGCTTCCTCGCTGACGGATGCATACCGACTGCGGACGGATTCAGTATGTTCGCCCAAGGCCGGCGGATTGCTGCGTATTGGAAAGCCCGCGCCGTCCAGCCTTAACGGCGACGCAAAAGTCTTGATGGGCGTGCCATCGGGCAGCGCTATCTGCCGCACCCATTCCATGTGTTCCACCTGGGGGTCGGCCAGCGCGGCGGCATAGTCATTGATCCTTGCGTGCGGAACCCCGGCGTGGTTGAAGGCGTCTATCCAGTGGTCTACGGGCTGCTGCGTAAAGCGCTGCTCCAGAATGCCTTTCAGCTCGACTTGGTTGGCGGCCCGATCGCCTGTTGTGGCGAAGCGGGGGTCGGCTTCCAGCTCGGGCATATCGACCACTGCGCAGACTGCGGCCCATAGCTTCTGGTTGCCGGCAGCAATGGCAAAGTAGCCGTCAGCCGCGGCAAAGGCCTGATACGGCGCATTGCGAGGGTGGGCGGAACCCATGCGGCGCGGGCTGCGCCCTGTGCCGAAATACTCGCTGGTCTGCAAGGCCGCGACGCCCAAAGTGCAACCGAACATCGGCACATCGATATGTGCGCCGCGACCGCCGGCCCGTACCCGTGCCAGGGTGGACGAAATGGCAAAGGCGGCATATAGCCCCGAGGAAAAATCCGAAATCGGCACGCCGCATTTGGCCGGCGCGCCGTCGGCGTCGCCCGTGACGCTCATGACGCCGCCGGCCGCCTGCATGGTCAGGTCGAACCCACCTTCGCGCGAACGCGGGCCGCTTTGACCATAAGCCGATATGGAGCAATACACCAGCGAGGGATGCTCTTTTTCGAACTGCGCATAGTCCAGGCCCAGGCGCTGCATGACGCCTGGGCGATTGTTTTCGATCACCACATCGGCGTCCCTGATCAACTGACGCGCCAGCGCGGCGTCGTCCGGCTGTTTCAGATCGAGCTGCACCGACAATTTGTTGCGATTGAGCGATGCAAAGTTTTCACTGAACCCGTTCTTGATGGGCGGCCATTGGCGCAGCGTGTCTCCCGCAGGCGGTTCCACCTTGATGACTTCGGCGCCCATATCGGCCAGCAGCATGCCGCAAAACGGCCCCGCCGCGACTGCACAGAATTCAATGATCTTTACGCCCGCCAGCGGAAGATCCGCCTGATCGAGTTCGTCCATGTATACCTCTTGAGTCTCGTCATGCAAGCGGCACGCGCCTCTTGCTCCTATTCAATTCGAAAAAGATAACACAGGCTTCCCAATTTTCAAAACAGTGTCCTATAATATGGAACAACTACGCATAGGCTGCTATCCGTGCGTCCAGAATGCAGCCATGATGGCTCGTCACTTTTTATCGTTAAACCAGCCATGGACAAGACTCTGCTGAAAGGCCTGATCGCCCTTGAAACCCTGGCCCGCAGCGAACACCCGCGCGGCGTGACCGAACTCGCCGCTGAACTATCGCTGACCAAAAGCAATGTCCACCGCATCCTGCAAGGCTTGGTGCACCTGGGCTTTGTCCGTAAGGTGGGTGACCAGGGGCGCTACGAGCCTACCTTGAAGCTTTGGGAGCTGGGGTCTTACGTGTTCGGGCGCCTGGATGTCCGCCAGGTGGCGCACCCGCACATGGAAATGCTGGCCCGCCAGACCAACGAAACAGTCCACCTTTCGACGCTGGATGGCATTGAAGTCCTGTACTTGGCCAAGATCGACAGCCCGCAGCCAGTGCGCGCCTACACAACCGTAGGCGGCCGCGCCCCGGCGCAATGCGTCGCCACGGGAAAAGCTCAATTGGCATGGGCCGCCCCCGATACATTGGCAGCAGTCAAGCTGGCACTATCCCCCTACACGCCAAAGAGCATCACACAGGCGGCACAATTGGACGAAGAACTGGAAAAAGTGCGCATGCAAGGCTACGCCATCAATACCGGCGAGTGGCGCGCGCAGGTTTGCGGCATGGCAGCACCCATCAGAAACAGCACGGGCGGAGTGGTTGCCTCGCTGGGCATATCGGGGCCTGCCGACCGCCTGAAGCTGCGGCTGATGCAAAGCCTGGCGCCCACTGTGCAAAAAGCCTGTGCCGACATTTCTTCATTGCTCGGTTACCGCGCCCCGCATTGACAGTTCTTTTGGATAGGCCAGTGCTGAATTTTTAGAACACTAAGGCGTTCTAGAACAGATCAAGCTGCCTGTCCGGCGCAGTCGGCCGGCGAAACTGCGCCGTATCCAGTACGATGCGTCGTTCGTTCAGCCCGGCCTTGGCACAGGCCTTGCGGAAGCGTTGTCGTAAAAGATCCGCAAAGACGCCCGTGCCCCGCATGCGCGTCTTGAAGTCGGCATCGTAGACCTTGCCCCTCCGCATCCCACGCAACAGATTCATTACGTGGGCCGCCTTAAGTGGATGGTGCGCCTGCAGCCATTCCTCGAATAGGCCAGCGACTTCATGGGGTAGCCGCAACAACACATAATGTGCGTCGACCGCGCCGGCCTCCTTGGCCATGAATACAATTTTCTCCATGTCCTGATCCGTCAATGCCGGTATCACGGGTGCGACCAGGACACCGGTGGGGATACCCGCCTGGCTTAGCGTTCGTACCGCTTCCATGCGCGCCAGGGGCGTGCTGGCTCGCGGCTCCAGCGTGCGGGCGATATGCCGGTCCAGCGTACCGATGGACATGAAGACCCGTAGCAAGTCTTTGCTGGCCATGCGCTTCAGTACGTCGATGTCTCGCAGGATGGAAGCAGATTTGGTCGTGATGCCCACGGGATGGTTGAACTCTTCAAGTACGGCGAGAATATCCGCCGTGATGCGCAGACGGCGCTCTATGGGCTGATACGGATCCGTATTGGTGCCCAGGGCGATGAACCTTGGCTGGTAGGATGGCTTGGATAGCTCGGCGCGCAGCAATTGTGCGGCATTTCCCTTGGCATAGAGCTTGGTTTCGAAATCCAGGCCGGGGGAATGATTCAGATAGGCATGGCTGGGACGCGCATAACAATAAATACAACCGTGCTCGCAGCCTCGGTAAGGGTTGATGGACCGGTCGAAGGGAATATCGGGCGATTCATTGCGCGTGATGATGGACTTGGCGGTTTCCATGGACACCGTTGTGGCCGGAAGACTGGCATCTTCTTCCTTTGGCTGCATCCATTCGTCGTCGAACGCCACACGGGCGTGCCGTTCGTAACGCGAGTTATCGTTGGAAAGGCTGCCCCGGCCTTTAATGGGCGTGAAAGACATAGCGGCACCTATACTGTATATTTGTACAGTATAAAGGAATGGCCCAGGAAAGAAAACGAGCAAAATTGGTTTGCAGCCCAAATGTCCTATATCGTTCAGCCTTGCAGTTATCACGTCGCAAAAAGCGCCACCCCGCTGGGCCGGGCGCATGCTGCATCATCCATCAAGGTCCGATATGTTCGATCACGTATATCTAAACGGAATTTCCGCTCACGGCAACAAGGTCAATCTTGCTGTACAGGGCGATCGCTACGCCGACATTGGGCCTGACATCATCCCGCTGCCCGGAACCGCAACCACCGACCTGGAAGGCCGTTTAGTGTTGCCTGGCTTCGTGGACGGCCATATTCATCTGGACAAAAGCTTCGTGGGCGATCGCTGGCGGCCCCATCGGCCAGTGACAAACTTGCGCGAACGCTTGGCCGTGGAAAAACAAGCGCTGGCGTGCGCACGCCCCGTGATAGAACGCGCGCACGCACTCATCCGGCAGGCAGTGGAGTTTGGCACCGTCGCCATGCGCAGCCACGTCGATGTCGATGCGGCCACTGGGCTGACGCACCTGCATGCCGTCATGGAGGCCAGGGAACAATGGCGCGACATCGTGGACATTGAATTGGTCGCTTTTCCGCAGGCCGGCGTCATGTCTTGCGCTGGCACGGCGGATATTCTCGAAGCCGCAGTCCAGGATGGGGCGCAAGTCATAGGCGGCATCGATCCAACCACGCTGGACGGCGATGCGGAAGGCCAGCTCGATGTTGTCTTCGGCATCGCCGAAAAACATGGCGTCAAAGTGGATATCCACCTCCATGAGCCCGGACGGCAAGGAATAGAACAGCTTCATCGCATTGCAGCGCGAACTCGCGCATCAGGGCTGGAAGGGCGCGTTGCTGTCAGCCACGCCTATGCCCTCGGCGAGGTAGCCCTCGATCTCCTGAACGATACCGCCGCCGCGCTGGCCCAGGCAGGCGTGGCCATCATGACGGTTGCGCCCGGCGCCCGACCGTTTCCACCGATACTCCAGCTCATGGCATCTGGAATCAATGTGTTCGCCGGCAACGATAATATCCAGGACGCTTGGTCTCCCTACGGCACCGGCGACATGCTGCAGCGCGCCATGCTGATCGGATATCGCTCGGGTTTTTATACTGATGCGGACCTGCAAGTTGCGCTGCATATGGT
>JAEWEH010000279.1 GCA_023389535.1 Pseudomonadota bacterium | reverse complement strand
ACGTGTGACCATACCGCTGGCATCGCATGGCATGAACCTGGCCAATCCCAAAGCATTCAACGCCGCCGTGATGCAATTCCTGGCGGCTTTGCCCAAACGCTAAGCGCAAGGCTTATCCGGCAGCAGCTGCGGAAACTAGCCTTGCCGGACTACACGTTCGTGTTCAGTGGCCTTTGGCAGTAGCGGGTTTGACCTCGCACTGGGCGGTCGCTTTTTCCCCGGTGTCGAACAGGAAATCCATTGCAACCTTGTCCCCCACCTTCGGGGCGGGTGCAGCCGGTTTTTCCAGCATGGCGTGATAACCACCCGGTTTGAATTCCAGTTCGCCCCCCGCGGGAATCGCGATATCGTGGGTCTCGGACATCCTGCTCATGCCGTCGCTATGGGTGGTCTGGTGCAGCATGACCATTCCGTAGGCCGACGACGAAGCGCTTTGCAATTTTGCCTCTTTGCTGGAGGCGTTCTTCACCACAAAATATCCGGCCGAGGGTGCAGGCGTCGGCACCAGACGTATCCAGCATGCCGATACGGTCAAGTGTTCAGAAACCTTGGCCTTGGATAAATCTGCGCCGTGGCCGCCAGCGTGGCCGGCCGCAGCATGGTCATGCCCGGCGTGGGACAACAACAATGGCAGCATGGAAATGCCATGGCCGGTGGTTGGCTGGGCTGCCCAGCTCGCGTTCGACACCGCGGCTGCGGCAAGAATACCCGTAATAAATAGCTTTTTCATTGATGACTCCACAGCGATGTGCTGTCGTATTTCCGTTAACCTTCAAATGTTGCGCTGGTTCAAGGATATACGGGCGGCGCTCGCGCACCCAATGGCGGCCCACGCACCAGAGCAGGGAAATCAAAGCTCGACGGCCATGCCGGCTGGGGGTGCATGGCATAGAACAGCTGCGCCAAGGCCGCCATGGCGGCATGAGGCAAGGCGGCCTGACCAGCCAGCGAGGCAAAGACGCAATGCAACGGCTGGGGCTCCGCCGATGGGTCGGCATGATTCAGCGCAAGCGTCTTGATGACGCCCGCCGGCAGCCCGCTGATGCAAAGCGTCATGGCGGGCGCCCCGGCGGGGCCCGCCGCCACGGGCATATAGCCGGCCGGTATCATGGCCTTGAATAGAAAAGCCAGCAATACAGCGGCAGCCAGCCGGCGCCAGCTTATCGTTGAAAACCTGTAGTTCATGCCCCCATCCATGGTTACGAAGTGTACTATGGCAGCTGCCTCGTTCACCAATGACTTTTGCCAACATGTCATCCTACGCCCAAGAAACCGCAGCCTGCCTTTCCGTTCAGCAGTGCAACGAATTGCTGGAAAGCGAGCACCCTTTTGCATCGACACTGGGCATCAGCGTTGTGGAGATCGGTCGCGGATCCGCTGTCGTCCTGTTACCCGATCGACCCACGCATCAGCGCCATGGCGGCATGATTGCCGGCCCCATGCTGATGGGCCTGGCCGATGTTGCACTCTATGCGGCCATACTGGGCGCCACAGGCAACAGCCATGCGGTCACTGCCAGCCTGAGCATCAATTTCCTGCGCAAGACGCCACCGGGCGGTGTGCTGGCGACGGCGAACATCCTGAAAACTGGCCGCATGGCCGCCGGAGAGGTCCTGCTTACGCCGGCCCAAGGCGGCGAGCCCGTAGCCCAGGCCATCAGTACCTGGTCGCTGCCTCGCGCTTGACGCCCCACCGGACGGAAAATAAAGGTCGATAGAACATCACCCCTTAGCCACGATCAACAAGGAGGACCACACCATGCAATATCGCCGCCTAGGCGCCAGCAACCTGAAAGTTTCCGCCCTATGCCTGGGCACCATGATGTTCGCCAACCAGACGGACGAACCGGAAGCCCGCCGCATTGTCGCCTCCGCCCACGAACATGGCGTCAATTTCATCGATACGGCCGACGTCTACACCAAGGGCGCGTCCGAGGAAATGGTCGGCCGCCTGATCGCCGAACATCGGCACGATTGGATCCTGGCCACCAAATTGGGCAACAGCATGGGCGACGCGCCCAACCAATCCCACTATTCGCGCCATTGGATCATCCGCGAAGTCGATAACAGCCTGCGACGCCTGGGCACCGACCACGTGGATATCCTGTATCTGCATCGCGACTTTCATGAAGAAAACCTGGACGAGGCTGTCCGCGCTTTGGGAGATGTGATCCGCAGCGGCAAGATAAGGGCTTTCGGCCTGTCGAATTTTCGCGGCTGGCGCATCGCGGAAGTCGTTCGCCTGTGCGAGCAGGCCAACGTCCCGGCTCCCATCGTGTGCCAGCCTTATTACAACCTGCTCAATCGCAATCCGGAAGTCGAGATCCTGCCAGCTTGCGGGCATTACGGCCTGGGGGTGGTTCCTTACAGCCCTATCGCCCGTGGCGTCCTGACGGGCAAATACCGGCCGGGCCAGGCGCCGGCGGCAGACAGCCGCGCGGGCCGCGGCGACAAACGCATACTCGAGACTGAATTTCGTGAAGAGTCTTTGGTCATTGCGCAGCGCCTGCTGGCACACTGTCAGGAGCGGGGAATTCCGCTGGGCCAATTTGCAACGGCCTGGGTGTTGGCAAACCGGCATGTCAGCGCAGTCATCGCGGGCCCACGCACGCTGGCACAATTCGAGGACTACTACCCTGCGCTGGACATCGAGATCAGCGCCGAAGAAGAGGCGCTGGTCGATCAGCTGGTGACGCCGGGGCACGCCTCGGCGGCCGGCTATAACGACCCGAGCTATCCCTTCTTTGGCCGGTAGGCCGCGGGGCTGCTATGGGCGGCGACTGCCAGGATGTCGCCCGGCCTTGCTGCCACGACGGGAAGCGCGTGATCTCCCAGCAGTCCGCGCCGCCTGGTCCCGCGGTTTGGCGCGCCCTGCGCAGTCATTAGCGGCCTCGCATAGCGCGAGTGCAGCCCCTTTCCCGTTGCTTATTTCTTTCCTGGCAACTTGCCGGCGACGCCCTGAACGTAGTAATTCATTTTATTCAGGCCGTCGTCGTCCAGCACGCCGGATTCCAGACGCACTTTGCCTTCGTTATCGGTAATCGGGCCAGCGAACGGCGCCAGCGTACCCGCGACAATTTCAGCTTTCTTTTCCTCGACCAGTTTCTTTACATCATCAGGTACCGCCGGCCCGAAAGCTTCGATAACGGCCATGCCCGACTTGATGCCGCCCCAGGTGCTGTCGGATTTCCAGGTGCCGTTCAATACGTCCTGGGCCTCTTTGGTGAAATATTCGCCCCAATGGTGGGTCACGGCCGCCAGTTGCGCCTTAGGACCGAATTTGCTCATGTCGGAATGGTAGGCAACGGCATATTTGCCCTTTTCTTCAGCCGCCTGAACGGTGGCGGTGGAGTCGGTGTGATGCGTGACGATGTCCGCTCCCTGCCCCATCAGGGCTAGCGCCGCATCGCGCTCCTTGCCTGGATCGAACCAGCTGTTGACCCAGATCACGCGCACCTCGGCGGCCGGGTTGACGCTGCGCATACCGCGGGTAAACGCGTTGATGCCTTGCAGGACCTCCGGAATGGGAAAGGCGCCCACATAGCCGGCGACGTTGGTCTTCGTCATCTTCCCGGCCACAATGCCGGCAAGGTAGCGCGCTTCATAGAAACGGGCATTGGTGGTGGCCACATTGGGAGCGGTCTTGTATCCGGTCGAGTGGACGAACTTCACATCCGGAAACTGCTTCGCCACCTTGAGGGTCGGGTTCATGTAGCCGAAGGATGTGGTGAAAATCAGCTTGTTGCCTTGCTGCGCCAGGTCGCGGATGACGCGCTCGGCGTCGGCGCCTTCCGGCACGTCTTCCACGTACTGCGTCTTGATCTTGTCGCCCAGGGCCTGCTCCATTTCACGGCGACCGATATCCTGCTGCCAGGTCCAGCCCGCCTCGCCGATGGGGCTGACATAGACGAAGCCGATCTTCAGGGGCTCGGTTTGCGCCGCGACGGCGCCGGTGGTCAGGGCCAGCGCTGGCACCATGGCAGCGGCGCATAAGGCGTTGCGTAGAAATGTTGCAGACATGCTTATCCTCGGAAATGAAAGTGATCGATGTGTTCGGTATGAAAGCCAGTGGTGAAAGCAGCACGCTTATGGCCTGCCTGTTGCGCTGCCCCGGGCCTGTGACAGGTCCTAGGCGTTGGGATTGAAATTTCTGCCCAGCGAAGTCGGCATATTAAGCCTTATCCAGTCGGCGTTGCGCGAAATGATGACCAACACCAGGATGGTTGCGAGGTACGGCGCCATGGACAGCAACTGGGACGCTATCGGGACCCCCATGGCTTGCATATGGTATGTCAGGATCGTGATTCCGCCGAACAGGTAGGCACCCACCAGCACGCGGGCCGGGCGCCAAGTGGCGAAGGTGGTCAGCGCCAGGGCGATCCAGCCGCGGC
>JAEWEH010000274.1 GCA_023389535.1 Pseudomonadota bacterium | reverse complement strand
GCTCAAGTCCCATGGCATCATGAAAGAAGACTTCAACAGCTATGGATCGCGGCGCGGCAATCATGAAATCATGATGCGGGGCACGTTTGCCAACGTGCGCATCAAAAACCTGATGATCCCGCCCTTGCCCAACGGCAGCCGTTTCGAAGGTGGAGAAACATTGTATCAACCCACCGGCGAGCGCCTGTCCATTTACGACGCCGCCATGAAATATGTGGCCGCCGGTGTCCCCACCGTAGTGTTCGCGGGCGAAGAGTACGGCACCGGCTCGTCGCGCGACTGGGCCGCCAAGGGCACGCAGTTGCTGGGTGTGAAAGCCGTGGTGGCCCGCAGTTTCGAGCGCATACACCGCAGCAACCTGGTGGGCATGGGGGTGCTGCCGCTGCAGTTCAAGGGCGGCGAAAGTGTGGAATCGCTGGGCATCACCGGCGAGGAAACCTACGACATTTCCGGCATCGAAGCCAGCATCAGGCCGCAGCAGGACGTCACGATGACCATACACCGCAAGGATGGCAGTTCACAGCAAGTAACCATGCTGCTGCGTATCGATACTGCGACCGAGGTCGACTACTACCTGCATGGCGGAATACTGCCGTACGTCTTGCGCGAATTACTGGCAGCCTGATCCACGCCGGGCCGCGGCGCAGGCCTGGCCCCCGGCGCACCCACACCAGGGGGCGCCGGGGATTTTCATTTGGGCCTACGTTACACTATAAAACTCCCTCTAAAAGATTCATGCTAAGAATGTCTGCTCCTTCCCGCTCTCGACTGCCCCGCGATGTCCAGCGTCTTCTGGCTCTTACAGAAGCCCTGGCCCGCTCGGGAAGCCGATTAGAAGATGTCTACTGGGAGCGTCTGCTCGGCGCCCAATTGGACAAACTTTTGCTGGGCCGGAAGAACAAGGCCGTGGAAAACGCCCTGGATCATCTGCTTGCCGCGGATATCAACGCGTACGAGATCCTCGTCGAGCAGGCGGAAACAATGTCGGAGTCCACCACGCTGTCCGCCCAGGGGCGCGATTACGACGCCCTGCTGTTTTCAGCGCCGCTGGTTGCCTGGACCCGCTACCGGCTACCGGACGGCAAGCTGGACAGCGGACAGCGTGAGACGCTTGCGGCATTGGTGGCCGAGCACATCGCCGCGCCGGGCGCGCGGCTGGCCTTATTGCCCGACTTGGTGAACTTCGACCAAATGCCGCAGTCCTTCCAGGAAACACGCAGCTGGACGCAAGGCCTGGCCTTGCAAGCGCTGAACGGTCCGCAAGAGGCCGACCTGATTCAACGTCCGGCTGACCCTGAAGGCATGCTGGCCGATGCCCGCTTTTTGGTGGGCGCGCTGGTGGTGCCCAAGGGCGAACCGCTGTTTCGCTGGCAAGTCGCGCAAGACGAACAGTCATTCCCCACGCGCGAACAATGTCACGAGGCCTGGTCGCAGGCCGCGGCGCAAATCCTGACACCGGTTTTTACCGGCTGCCAGATCGAATATTTGCAGCCGGATGCCTACTATGTAAACAGCCGAGAAGCAGACCGTCGGATACGACCCTTGGCACTGCAGGCTGCGGTGACATGGCTGCATACGGCCGCACACCTTCCGGGCGCCGAGTTGCGGGCTGTCATCGCCGGCTGCGGCGAATCCAGCATAGAGGAATACCGCATCGGTTTCAGCACACGCCAAAGCAACGAAGTCATCTATGGCTGTATCTGGCCGGTACTCAGCAAAGAAGAAGCGCTGGCCGATGGCATGGAAGCCGGCCACGTCGATGTGCCTGATGAAATCGCCGCCTTGCTGAAAGAACTGGGTGTGAACGATGTGCGCCGCTTGCCCGGCATTTACCCCTGCGAGTTCTGCGATGACTGCGGCGCGCCGCACTTTCCCAATCCACTGGGCGAGATGCTGCATCCGGAGCTACCCGAGGAAACGGATCTGAATCCTCTTCGCTTTCACTGATGATCCGGTTTTCCGTTGATATTTTTTGTCGCGTGGTCGACAACTTTGGCGATATAGGGGTGTGCTGGCGTCTCGCCCGGCAATTGGCCGGCATGCCGCAAAGACATGCGGTTCGCCTCTGGGTGGACGAATTGCGCAGCTTCGCGCGCATACAGCCTGGTGTGAATCCGGGTGTGGACCTGCAGACCATACGTGGCGTCGACATCGTGCGTTGGGGCGAAGATCCTCCCGCCTTACCGGCGCGCGAGGTCGTCATCGAGGCCTTCGCTTGCGATCCCCCCGCCGCCTTCATCGACAGTATGGTGCAGCGCGATAGCTTGTGGATCAATCTGGAATACCTCAGCGCCGAGCCATGGGTGCAGGGCTTCCACGCCATGCCGTCATTGCAGGCCAATGGTTTGCGCAAGGCCTTTTACTTTCCGGGCTTTACGCCCGAAACCGGCGGTCTGCTGCGCGAACCGGGCCTGCTTTCCGACCGCGAAGACTGGCTGTCGGACCCGGGGCAGCAGGCGCGCCTGCTCGGGCATGTCGGCCTGCCGGCGTCGCAAATAGGCCTGTTGCAGAGCGGGGCCCGTCAGGTGATGCTTTTCGCCTACCCGAATGCGCCGGTGCAGGGCTTGCTCAATGCCCTGCGCACTCTGCCGGACCCCACGATCATCCTGGTGCCGGCCGGCGTGTGTCCCGGGCTGGTGCGCGGGCAGCATGGTCCGGTCCATGTCCATCAAATTCCATTCGTGGATCAGGACGCATTCGACCGGCTGCTCTGGAGTAGCAGCTTGAATTGCGTGCGCGGTGAAGATTCGCTGGTCCGAGCCCTATGGGCCGGAAAGCCCTTGCTCTGGCAGCTCTATCCGCAACAGGACGCCGCCCATCTCGCCAAGCTGGACGCATGGCTGGGTCTGTCGCCTTTGGGCGCAGAAGCCGCCAGGGCGCAGACTTACTGGAACACCGGCGACGCATCCCTGGCGGGCTCGCTGGACGCCATGTTGCAAGGAAACAACTGGAAGGAATGGGTGTCCGCCAGCGCTTCATGGAGCGATAGGCTTGCCAGGCAGACCGATTTGGCCCATTCCCTGATAGGGTTTTGCACGCAACAACGGCGAAAAGGTTAAAATAGCAGGTTTAGTAAGTCCTGCTCCGGTCGCACCCTGCGGCATTTGGCGGAGCAACTTGAAATCCCCCGGAGTTTTTTACATGAAAACCGCACAGGAATTGCGCGTTGGCAACGTCGTGATGGTGGGCAATGACCCGCTGGTCGTACAGAAAGCCGAATACAACAAGTCGGGCCGCAACTCGGCCGTCGTCAAGCTCAAGTTCAAGAACCTGCTGACCGCATCGGGTAGCGAATCGGTTTACAAGGCAGACGAAAAGTTCGAAATCGTGATGCTGGACAAAAAGGAATGCACCTATTCCTATTATGCCGATCCCATGTATGTCTTCATGGATGAAGAATACAATCAGTACGAAATCGAAGCCGAAAGCATGGGCGACGCATTGAACTACCTGGAAGAAGGCATGGAAGTGGAAGCGGTGTTTTACGAAGGCCGTGCCATTTCCGTCGAATTGCCCACGATCGTGGTGCGCGAAATCACCTACACCGAGCCCGCCGTGAAGGGCGACACTTCGGGCAAGGTATTGAAACCCGCCAAGACCAACACCGGCATGGAAATCGCCGTGCCCCTGTTCTGCAATATCGGCGACAAGATCGAAATCGACACCCGCACGGGCGAATATCGCAGCCGTGTGATGTAAGCAGCCCAACAAAAAAGGCCGTGCCCCATTGCAGTCAGCACATGGGGCACGGCCTTTTTTTTGTTCTGGCGCCGCCGGATGCCGGCGCAAGCGCAGCATCGCTATTGCAGGCGGTCGTCGTCCAGGAATTCCGGTATGGGCATCACGGCTATGCCATCTTGTTGCAAGGATTCCCTTTCCTCTCGTGTCGCCGTGCCGCGTATTGCGCGCTCTTTGATTTCGCCCTCGTGCATGCGCCGGGCTTCGTCAGCGAAACGCGC
This sequence comes from Pseudomonadota bacterium, assembly GCA_023389535.1. GTDB lineage: Bacteria > Pseudomonadota > Gammaproteobacteria > Burkholderiales > Burkholderiaceae_B > UBA6240. The sequence goes on along the minus strand of JAEWEH010000274.1, from coordinate 2,130 downwards.
GCCCACGTTTTCGGTATTCCGCACCAGCTGACGGATATGCTTGAACAGTTGGGCCTGGAATTGGGCCAATTGCCCCGAGCCTTCATCGGCGGCGGCCGATGGTTCGGCTGGCTGGGCGGGGACGGAACCGGAGCTTTTGATATGACTGACATTGAGCCGCGGGGCGGACAGTTTCTTGCTGACGTCGCTGCCGCCGCAAACAGGACAGCTCAGCAGACCTCGCGATCGCTGGGATTCATAGCTGTCAGCTGAAGCGAACCACCCTTCAAACACGTGGCCCTCAGCGCACTCGAGATCGTATACTTTCAAAGACATAACACCAATATGCGGGCGTTCGCCGCCAAAATCAAGGCCACCATCCAAGCTCTACCTGGCTCCCATTATAGGGGCGGCCGGACCGCGCTGATGCGCCACGGCATTCATTTACAAACGAGGTACCGCGTCCAGCAAGCGCCGGGTTTCCGGATGGCGCGGGGACTTCAATACGGCTTCGGCGGTACCGGATTCAATAATGCGCCCTTCATGCATGATGGCGATACGATCCGATAAATACTCCACGACGCCAAAGTTGTGGGTGATGAACAAGTAGGCGATATTGGTCTGCGCCTGAAGGTCCTGCAATAAATCCAGGATCTGTGCCTGGACCGAGACGTCCAGCGCCGAGGTGGGCTCATCGCAGACCAGCACAGCGGGCTCCACCGCCAGCGCCCGGGCAATGGCGATGCGCTGGCGCTGGCCGCCAGAGAACTCGTGCGGATAGCGTTGAGCCGTGTTGGCAGGCAGGCCCACCCTGTCAAGCAGCTCCTTGATCTGGGCTGCGCGCTGGGCACGGGAACGGTCGGGCCGCAAGGCAGCCAAGCCTTCGTCCAGCACCTCGCCCACCAGCATGCGCGGATCCAGCGATGCGTAGGGGTCCTGGAAAACGATCTGTATGGACTGGCGCAGCTTGCGCAAGGCGGCGCCCCGCGCGCCCAGCAAGTCGGCTCCGCCCAGACTGGCGTGTCCGCGTATGATGGCCTGCTTGTCCAGCAGGCGCAGCAAGGCCTTGGCAATGGTGGTCTTGCCGCAGCCCGACTCGCCCAGCAACGCCAGCGTTTCGCCTGGACGCAAATTGAAAGATACATCCTTCACCACTTCGATCGGGGCCGCCCCCCGGCCCAGGAAACCGCCTTTGGCCTTGTAGGCGACAGATAAGTTCTGTACCACGAGCAAGGCTGCTGTCGCCTCGGGCTGCCCGCGATGATCTGCCTGCAAGAGCCGGCGTTGGTCCAAGGGCCCGCCCGTTCCCGCCCGCCGTTCTGCATCGGCCGGCCGATGAACGCCCTCGGCCGGAATGCCGCTCAAGTCGGACAGCGACTGTCCGCGTTTTTCAAAGGTTGGAATGGCGGCCAGCAATTGACGCGCATACGGATGATCGGGTGATGCAAAAAAACGGGCGGCGTCCGTCGTTTCGACGATTTCGCCGGCGCGCATCAGGGCCACATGATCCGCCACATTCTTGACCACCGCCAGATCGTGGGTGATCAATAAAATGGCCAGGCCCATTTCTTTCTGAATGTCGGCCAGCAAATCCAGTATCTGCGCCTGCACGGTGACATCCAGTGCCGTGGTCGGCTCGTCTGCGATCAGCAGCCTGGGCTCGGCCGCAAGCGCGATGGCGATCATGATGCGCTGCTTCTGCCCTCCCGAAAATTGGAAGGGGTAGTCGTCCAGGCGCTTGGCGGCATCCGGTATGCCGACCCGTTCCAGCCACCAGGCGGCCCGCTCGGCCAATGCCTTGCCGCGATACCCGGTATGCACGCGCAAAGCCTCGAACAGTTGCTGCCGGACCGTCATGACCGGGTTAAGGCTGGTCGCGGGTTCCTGAAAGATAATGCCGATCTGCCCGCCCCGGATCCTGCGCATATCCCTTTCCGACAGCCATCCAATCTCGTTCGCCCCAGCATAAGGGCGATCCACATCTTGCATATCTTTCCTTCTGGACTGCGTCACAGCGACAGCGCCTGCATCGGCGCACAGGACGATGCGGCCCGCGGTGATTCTTCCGGCATCAGGAAGCAGGCGCAGCAAGGCCAGGGCCGTCATTCTCTTGCCGCAGCCCGATTCACCCACCAAGGCAAAGTTTTCCCC
>JAEWEH010000271.1 GCA_023389535.1 Pseudomonadota bacterium | reverse complement strand
CTGCAGGTCGATCAGCAGGTTGACGATCTGGGCCTGGATGGACACATCCAGTGCCGATACGGATTCGTCCGCAATCACCACTTTGGGCTTGAGCGATAGCGCGCGTGCAATACAGATGCGCTGGCGTTGACCGCCCGAGAATTCATGGGGATAACGCTGCGCCGCGTCGCGTGGCAGGCCCACCTTGTCCAGCAGCCAGAACATGCGCGCTTCGGCCTCTTTGGGCGACATGGCCTTGTGAATGAGCAGCGGCTCCATAATGGAATAGCCCACTGTGATGCGCGGGTCCAGCGACGCAAATGGATCCTGGAAAATGAACTGGATATTGCGCCGCAGGCTTTGCAGCGCCTGGCCTTGCATGCTGGATATCTGCCGGCCCTCGAACTCGATCTCGCCGCCCTGGATCTCCACCAGACGCAGCAAGGAGCGGCCGGTGGTCGACTTTCCACAGCCCGACTCGCCGACCAATGCCAGGGTCTCCCCCGGATACAGGTCGAAGCTGACTTTCTCTACGGCGTGCACGCGCCGCGTGACACGGCTGAAGATGCCGCTGCGTATGTCGAATCGGGTGACCAGATCGCGCACCCGCAGGACGGGTTCACTTTCGCCGGGCCGCTTTACCTCGAGGGGCGACTTGCCTTCTGCCGGAGCGGCTTGCGCTTTCGTCGAACCAGGATCGGAGTTCGCGTCTATCGTGGGAAAGTGCGCCGGCAGGTCGGTGCCTTTCATGGAGCCCAGGCGGGGAACGGCGGCCAACAGGGCGCGGGTATAGGCGTGCTTGGGTTGGTCGAAGATCTGCTGCGCGGGTCCGGCTTCCACCTTGTCGCCCCGGAACATGACCAGGACGCGATCGGCCACCTCGGCCACCACGCCCATGTCATGGGTGATGAAGATCACCCCCATGTTCATGTCGCGCTGCAGCTCGCGTATCAGCTGCAGGATCTGCGCCTGGATGGTCACATCCAGGGCGGTGGTCGGTTCGTCCGCAATCAACAGCGCCGGCTTGCAGGCCAGCGCCATGGCGATCATGACCCGCTGGCGCATGCCGCCGGACAATTGGTGCGGGTAGCGGTGCAGGACATTCCTGGCGTCCGGAATGCGCACCTGGTCCAGCATGCGCAGCGCCTCGTCCAAGGCTTGCCGTTCTCCCAGACCCTGGTGCAGCCGCAGGCTTTCCGCGATTTGGTCGCCGACCGTGAAGATCGGATTGAGCGAGGTCATGGGTTCTTGGAAGATCATGGCCATGTCGGCGCCGCGCACACTGCGCAGTTGTGCGCTTGTAGCGGTCGCAAGATTCAGTACCTGTCCGCTGCGGCGGCGCAACAGCATTTCACCATTCAGGATGCGCCCGCCGCCGTAGTGCAGCAGCCGCATCAATGCCAGCGAGGTCACGGACTTGCCTGAACCGGATTCGCCCACAATGGCCAAGGTTTCCCCGCGGCCCACATGGAAGGACAGGTGCTTGACCGCATCCACGGTACGCTCGGAGCCTTTGAATTGCACGCTTAAGTCCGATACGCGCAGCACGTGTTGGTCTTCAAGCGAAAAGCTGGGCGTTTGTTTCGCCTGCATCGGGCCGAATTCATTCATAAAAACACTCTGTGCTCGAGGACCTGCCATCGCTGGCGGTCGGCTTATCTGTGTATGGCAACGAAGGCTGCTTCGCCGATAGCCAGGCTGCCCCGGTACATGCCTTGCGTATTGAAGGGCATCAGCACGTTACCGTGCGCATCCAGCGCGATGAGGCCGCCCGCGCCACCCAGCGCAGGCAGCTTTTCATATACGACGCGCTGGACGGCTTGCTCCAACGTTAGCCCGGCATATTCCATCAGCGCGGAGACGTCATGTGCGGCAACCGCCCGGATGAAGGCTTCGCCTTTACCTGTGGTGGAGACCGCGCAAGTGGTGTTGTTCGCGTAGCACCCGGCGCCGATCACCGGGCTGTCCCCCACGCGGCCGGGCCATTTATTTGTCATGCCGCCCGTAGAGGTGGCCGCAGCCAGGTTGCCATGGCGGTCCAGCGCTACGGCGCCGACGGTTCCCAGCTTCGTGCCTTCTTCCAGCGGTGCGCCGGCGGTGGCGCCATCATGGTCAAGCACAATGGTCTCGGCCCCGCTGCGTTGCGCCTGCTCAAGCTGCTCGCGGCGCATCGCCGTCGAAAAGAAAGACGGATCGACGCATTCCAGATTCTGTTGACGCGCGAAGGCCTCGGCCCCGTCGCCCACAAAGAATACATGCGGGCTATGCAGCATCACGGCGCGCGCCGCCAGGATGGGGTTGCGTACCGTGCGCAAATTGGCGACGGCGCCGCAGGCCCGATCGCGCCCGTCCATGATGGAGGCGTCCAGTTCATGATCGCCGTCCCGGGTGAATACGGCCCCGTGGCCTGCGTTGAACAGGGGACATTCTTCCAGCAGCCGCACCGCCTCGGTCACGGCGTCCACCGCCAGACCGCCGTCGGCCAGCACGCGTGCGCCACCCTCCAGGACGCCGCGCAAGGCGTCTTCATATTGGGCCTTTACTTCGGGGGTGAGCTGCGCTTGCGCGATGGCGCCCGCGCCGCCGTGTATCGCCAGGACCGGCTTAACCATATTGTTTTCCTCCATGGATCAGCCACGGCATCACGGACTCAGTAAGCAGCGCTGCCGCGGTGACAGAGTGTTGGGATTGATGCGCTACGCCCGCGGACAAGGCCTCGATCAGACCCAGGGCGGCGGTTTCCGAATTGGACAGCAGCTGACGCTGGCTGTGTGCATACAGGCAGATGTCGGCAAGGGCAGCCAGCGGGGAAGTCGGCTTATCGGTCAGCGCCAGCAGGGTTACACCCGCGGCCTTGCTGGCCTTGGCCAGGGTGATCGTATCGGCCGGGTAGCGCGGAAAGGCAATGGCGATCACCAGGTCGCCCGGGCGTATGCGTGATAGTTCACGCGCAGCATGGGACACC
>JAEWEH010000386.1 GCA_023389535.1 Pseudomonadota bacterium | reverse complement strand
GGCCAAGGCCAGATCGTCCTCTGGATGGGCGGTCAGGTCGATATAGATTTCATCGATGCCGCGGTCTTCTATTTGCGTGGCGATCGTCGCCACAGCATCCTTGAATAAACGCGAATACCGACGGTACGCGGCAAAATCCACTGGCAGCAGGATGGCCTCGGGAGCGAGCTGCCCAGCCTTCATCATGCCCATGGCGGAATGCACGCCCAAAGCACGCGCCTCGTAGGTGCACGTGGTGACCACGCCCCTGCCCGCATAGCCGCGCAGCCTGAAAAAAGACCGGGTTCCGTCAGGCAAAAGCCGCGGCTGCGCGTCCCTGCCACCGCCTATCACGACCGGCAGGCCGCGCAATTCGGGATAGCGCAACAGTTCCACGGAGGCGTAAAAAGCATCCATATCAAGGTGGGCGACGCGGCGCTGCGCGGGCGCTTGGGTGGGCGGCAAATCCATGTCGAAGCTGTATGTATATCCAGGCGATTATAGAGCAGCGACGGGCTGCCGCGATGTGCGCAATGCCAAGCGTTCCACCCGCCGTCGACGGGCGCTTCAATCGGCTATGCGGGGGATGCTGGACGTCTTCTCCAAACCGCGCTAATGGCGCAGAATAAACACGAAGCGTCCGGGCGACCACCTATGAGGAATCAGCATGAAACCCAGCATCACGCTATATGCCAATACCGGATATTCCAGCCCCTACGTCCTATCGGTGTATGCGGCCCTGGTCGAAAAAGGCCTGCCCTTTACCATAGAGGCTGTCAATCTTGCCGCGGGCACCCAACATGGCCTGGCTTACTCGCGCCTGTCGCTCACGTCCCGGGTGCCGACGCTGGTGGACGGTGGCTTTGCCTTGTCGGAATCGTCCGCCATTGTCGAATACCTGGACGAAGCCTACCCCGCCCCCGATTATCCCGCGGTCTATCCCGCCGACCTGCATCAGCGCGCCCGCGCGCGCCAGATACAGGCCTGGCTGCGCAGCGATTTGGCCGCACTACGCGAGGAACGGCCGACCACCGTCATCTACGCAAGCAAAAATCCGCAGGCGCTGTCCAAAGCGGCACGCCGGGCCGCAGACAAACTGCTGGCGGCCGCCGACTCGCTCATCGACGACAGCGGCGGCAACCTTTTCGGCCAGTGGTGCATTGCCGACGTCGACCTTTCCGTGATGCTCAATCGCCTGCATGCCAACGGCGACCCCGTCCCCGACAAAATCGTCAGGTATGTGCAACGCCAATCTGCCCGGCCAAGCGTGGAAAACTGGTGGCAGCTTGCGCGGCGCTAAAGATATATTTAATATGCATCTTTAATGGCGAGCCGATGGACGCCATCAACCTGCAACTGAGATAAAGGACTGAAGATGCAAGTAGGAATGCTCAAGCTCGCCGGCTTACAAGGCGAGCAATGCGCCAGCAAAGTGGCCCAGGCGCTGAAATCGCTCAAGGGCGTAGAAAAGGCCGACGTTTCGTACAGCGGCGCCAAAGCCACGGTCACCTTTGACGAAACCGTAGTTTCTACCCAGCGCCTGAAAGTCGCTGTGGAAGACGCCGGCTACAGTATCGCCAAACCCGTCCATGGCGAAGACGGCGCTTGCTGCGGGGGATGTGGGGGCTAATCGGCGGCGGCGGCGCGCTAGAATGTCGGCATGAAACGCTGTGCCTGGTGCTCTGACGACCCCATCTATACGGCTTACCACGATACCGAGTGGGGCGTGCCTTCGCGCGACCCGCAGCACCTGTTTGAAATGCTGCTGCTCGAAGGCTTCCAGGCGGGGCTATCGTGGATTACCGTGCTGAAGAAACGCCCGCGTTATCGCCAGGTGCTGTTTAATTTCGATGCGGCCAAACTGGCCGCCATGCCCGACACCTATATCGACTCGCTGATGCAGGACAGCGGCATCATACGCAACCGGCTGAAATTGCAGGCGGCGCGCAGAAACGCCGCCGCCTGGCTGAAGCTGGATGACCCCGTGGCGCTGATCTGGTCCTTCGTGGACGACACGCCGAAAGTCGGCCACTATCAGTGCTTGGCGGACATCCCACTGATCAGCCCGGAAGCAGAGGCCTTGAGCCGCAGCTTGAAAAAAGCGGGCTTCACTTTCGTGGGCCCGACGATCTGCCAATCGTATATGCAGGCAATCGGCTGCTTCATGGACCACACCACCGATTGCCATCGCTACAAGGATTTGTTGTCTAGGGCCTAGACGGCAGACCCAGGCCTAGACCAGCGTCAGGGTTACATCGATGTTATTGCGCGTGGCGTTCGAATACGGGCATACGACATGCGCTTTGTCGACCAATTCCTGCAATTGCTCGCGCGCAATGCCGGGCGCAGATATCTTCAACTCCACCTCGATGCCGAAACCCGTTGGAAGCGGGCCGATTCCGACCGTTCCCTGTATGCTCGTGTCGTTTGGCAGCGTAACCTTTTCGCGCGAGGCCACCAGCTTCAGCGCCCCCAGAAAGCACGCTGAATACCCCGCTGCGAACAGCTGTTCCGGGTTGGTCCCCTGACCGCCGCCACCACCGAGCTCGGTCGGCGTTGTCAGTTTGACATCCAGCACATTGTCCGAGGACACGGCACGGCCATCGCGTCCCCCTGTGGCGGTGGCTTGGGCCCGATACAGGACTTTCTCTACAGACATGGCAATCTCCCGTTGGATTGAGTAAAGCGCAGCGGCGCGGTGCGCGGATTTTTTATCGCCATCTGTCAGGCTAGTTCATCCCCTGCACTTCTTCAACCACACTGCGCTGTCGGACATTGCGGTTTGCTGCAAGCCCTTGGACCGCCCAGCCGCAGCCTTGACGACATAGCGCCACCGTTGACGGCTTTGCAACAAAATCAGCAACTCTTGTTGTTGTTTTTGTTTACCGATAGTTAAACTTCGGTTACACCACGCCCCTCCTGCCGAATGATCCCCGCATGCGTAAATTGAGCCGCTTATTCCTGGCCTGTGCATTAATCTTGCACGCGACGCCCTCCTTGGCTTACGAAAGCCACTTGATTCATCGGTCCGACGGCCAGCCCATGTTCGAGATACGCTACTTCGGCATCGGAGACGGCTTGTTCATGCGCGGCAATCCGCCTCGTGCATCAACCTGGAACCTGAACGAACGGCAAAAGGGAAAAATATTGCAAGCCATGCAGTACTGGGCGGATGTCATCAAGCCAGCGCCCGGCTATCTGCCCGCTGTGGTGAACGTAGGAACCTACGATGTGGAGAACGCGGCGGGCTCCAGCGAGTGGAACGAGGTGGGCGGCATTTTCCTGACGCAGTTGCAAATGGCGCTGCAAGGCGCCGACCCCGGGCCCGGACCTTATGATTCACAGGCGCAGTTCGTCATGGGCACCTTCGATTTTGATACCGTGCCCTATATCCCCGCCCAAGTGCCCTCGACAGGACGAGTCGATGTCATGAGCACCGCCCTGCATGAATTGGCGCATGGATTGGGCATCACCACCTCCGCATGGGGACAGGATGGCAACCGAACAACGCCTTACTTCTTCGACACACTGACAGACTGGACCGCGCGCCTGCGCGACGATAACGGTCGTCCAGCACAGCCGGGCCAGGCCATACTGTGCGGCCCCTGCACGAATCCCGTAAGCGCCGATGCGTTCGACCTGCGCAGGGACCAAGGCTATTTCACCGGCAGGCATGTCGACGAAGTACTGGCCGGCAGCATGCCGGGCATTCCTGTCAAGATCCTGGGTGAAGAAGGCAGGATAGACTCGAACTATATGAGCCACATCGAGCTGAAGAACAGCACGATGAGCCACCAGGACTACGGCAACTATGCCAGCTTCATGGAAGCGGAGCTTGCTGTCATGCAGGACCTGGGCTACGACATCGACCGGCGCAACTTCTTCGGCCGCTCCATCTACAACGACGGCCTGACCGTGGTCAACGACCAGGGCTACTTCCAGCGCAACGCCCAGGGCACCGCCTACCTGCCCGGCACCTACAACACCGCCATGCTGGGCCTGGGACTGCACATCTACGGCAGCCGCAACACCGTCTACCAGCGCGCCGACCTGCTGACCAAGGG